>JAFQSQ010000007.1 GCA_017409465.1 Akkermansia sp.
AGCTTAGCCAGCCTATGGCTAAAGGATGCTTCTTTCTATTCATCAACAAACCGCACACTCTGCTCAAAGCTGTCTGGTTTGACGGTACCGGGCTTTGCTTGTTCTGCAAACGACTTGAACAAGGTCAATTCAGTTGGCCTCAGGCGGCTATCACAAACGATGCAAAATGGCTGCAGATTCAGCCGTCTGCTCTCTCTCTGCTGCTGGATGGAATCGAGTTGAAAAACTGCATAAAAAAAGCATGGTATGAGGTATAATTTTCTTGAAAAATCAACACTTTTAGTGTATAATCGCGCGCGTGAGCGTCTCTGATATCATGCAATTAAATTTACCCTTTTCCACTGCGGACGAGGTGCAGATGCTGCGAGATTCCAATCGGTATCTGGAGATAAAAATCGAGGCGTTGGAAGAAGAAAACGCCATGCTTCAGCGGATGCTTTTCGGTAAGAAAAGCGAAAAGATAGTTCGTGAAAAAATTGAAATAGAAGAGGAAGAGCCTACGGCGGTACCCCCGCAAACGATTCCTGCGTCTGATACTACAGGGAAAACACCTTCGGTAAAGAAGAAACGCCGCCTGAGTGCCACGGTAACAAAGCAGATTGAACAACTCGTCGTTCCGGAGGAAGTGATGGAGAATCCGCTCGCCTATGAACGACTGCCGGAATCCTGTGATAAAATCTCAAGACGCTTGGAATTTATCCCCGCCCACTTTGAGCTGCACATCTTTCGCATGCCCGGATTCGTTAAGAAGGGCAGCAGAAGCAAAGACAAACAGGATGCACCCCTATACGCAAAAGCACCGGCCGGAATCCTGCCCGGTTCCAACATGGGGGCAAGCATTATCGCATTGGCTCTACACAACAAATTCAGCCTCCATCTGCCGCTTTATCGGCAGTTAAAGGAGTTTGAGCGCATCGGGCTGGAGGGATTGAGTGAGGGCGTGCTCTGCAACTGGGTAAGGGCAGCCTCCGAAGCCCTGGAGCCCATCTGGAAAGCCCTCCATGAACTCATGCTGGATTCCGGAGCCCTGCACATAGACGAAACGCCCATCCGCTGTCTCAAATCAGACAAGACAAATGGCTACATGTGGGCCATGAGCAGTGCTGATACCGGCTCCACACTCTACTACTGGCAGAACAGCCGCAGTGCCGACACCCTCAACCACTTATTGCGCCATGGGATGCAAAAGGACGGCAGGGTGTATGAAGGAGCCATCCTGAGCGATGGATACGGAGGATATGAGAGCTGGATGAAGCATCTTCCGGAAGACCAAAAGCCACAGTGGCAAGTCTGCTGGGCACATGTGCGACGGAAGTTCGTGGAAGCAGCCGGCAACAGCAACGATCCTGGCTGGAGCATGAAGATGGTAGACCTCATACGTCCGTTATATGTAATCGAACGAGAATTGAGAGAAAGCAAGGCGCCACCGGAAGATAAGCTGAAAGAACGGATGAAAAAATCCCGACCCATCGTAGAAGAAATCTTCCGAGAACTCACCAAGCGCAGCCTCGATACACAAAATCCTCCACGCAACAAGTTGAAGGATGCGATAGAATATGCCCTGAAGAGACGAGAGCAGCTGAGCCGCTGGCTGGAGAATCCCAGTATACCCATTGATAATAATCAGGTGGAGAGAGCCATTCGTCCGGTAACGATAGGCCGCAAGAACAGCCTGTTTATCGGCTCCCCGGATGCCGGACAGAGAGCCGCCATCATCTATACGATGGTGGAGGAATGTAAACGCACCGGAACGGATTTTCAACAATGGCTGACGGAAGTGCTCCGCCGACTGTCGAGCCACAGAGCCGCCGAAGGTTATCTGTCGCTGCTGCCAGGTATACTCAATCTCTCTGACTCAGAGAAGATGGGAGGCAAGAAAGTCACCCTGTGAGCATGGGGCTCTCGCATGTAAGCCCCTCACTGTCTACAAGCCTTTTGGTTGAGTGCTTACAGAAGAGCGAAATCCATTCCTGCCGGAATGGGCGAAATTGCTCTGCAAGCGGCGCAGCGAAATCGCCACTGACGTGTCGGCGAAATCCACGGCGCAGGTGCGCCGTGGGTGAATATAGGGCCTCATCCTGCGGATGAGATTTCGCCCGGTCGCGGGACCGGATTTCGTCCGAGCGCAGCGAGGATTTCACCTGCGCCGCCAGGTGCAGATTTCGCTGAGGAGCACAGAGAAAGGCGAAATCCATGGCGCAGGTGCGCCGTGGGTGAAGCAAAAAAATCAGGTTTCCCACATGGGGGAAACCTGATGAAAAAAAAGTCAGAGAACGAAGAGGTCGGAATCAGAACTGGCAGCCCACGCCCAGGGAGATGATGTGCTGGCCGAAGGTGCTTTCACCCTCCTCGTGGATGTAGGAGCGACCGAACTCATAGCCGGCGCGGACATAGGTGCTCTCGCTGCACTGAATCTTGATGCCGCCGCCTACGCGGAAGGTGAAGCCATTGAAGCCGTTGCTGTCCACCTTGTCGATTTCGAACTCACCAAAGGTGTAACCGGCCTTGCCTCCTACCGTCAGGAAGACGTCATCAATCAGTTCGATGTTCAGATCGTAACCACCCATGACCGGAACCTGCCAGACCTCGACATCGTAGGCAGAGATGGTCTCATCGCCCATTTCATAGCCTACGCTGATGTTGAACTGATGGCGGAAAGTGCCCTCGGCATCGTTGTACAGGTTGAAGCTGCCGCGCACACCATAGGTGTCGACCATATCGTCATCGCCGATAGAGTAGAGAGCATCAATGGCATACACCGGCTGCATGTCGTAGGAGGTCAGAGCGCCGGACTGGGGAGTGGGCAGGTAATACGGAGCCGCAGATGCCGTGCCGGCAAGAACAGCCAGAATGCTTGCAAGTGAAAGAAGTTTTTTCATAGACACTTCTTCTTTACCACATTATCCGCCCGCTTTCAAGTATATTGTTTCCAAAAGTTGGGAAGCAGATAAACTTTTTCGGCTTCAACGGAACACTGAGCCCGGTTTTCGTGAGCGTTATATTGCAGGGCATGGTAAGCGTCTGCAGCAGGTTACTGCCGGGCAGATGACCGTAGACGAACTGCTTTTCAGACCCACTGTACCGGAAGCCGACGCTATCGCGAAACAAAAATAAGGCTGTTTATTATTTTTATTCACACATCCAAACGAAAATAAGACTTGTACTAATTTTCGTTTTAAAGCTCTAATAAAAATTGACAGAACGCTTTTTTTCATTTAAGCTGACAGCGTGAAACGAGAAAACACAGGCAAGTATGTAGTCATAAGCACTATCGGGGAGAAAGTAAACGCATATATTCCGGCACCATTGCCTCCCCATCCTTTGCCTGAACTGAGTGCCGCGGGCAACAAGCTTCTGATGAGCAGCGTTCGGGCATTGGGTGCATTAGACGCTCTTGGTGAACATCTGCCGGATGTCGCGCCGTTCATCGACGCCTACATTCGCAAAGAAGCCGTGTATTCATCCATGATTGAGGGAACTCAATCATCACTGAGTGATTTGCTTTTGTATGAACAAGGAGGCTATGAACGGAACAATACAGATGATGTTGAAGAGGTAAGTCATTATGTATCTGCTATGCAATTAGGTATGGCTCGCATGCAGGAGGGATACCCTATCTCCTTGCGATTGATAAAGGAATTGCATGCTGAATTATTGCGGAGAGGTCGTGGGGCCACTAAAATGCCCGGTGAATTCCGACAGAGCCAGAACTGGATTGGGGGGACACGCCCCGGAAACGCAGTCTATGTTCCCCCGCCTCCTCAAGACCTCATGGATTGCCTGGGAGCATTGGAATTATTCATCAACCGAGATGATGCACTCTCCCCCTTAGTGAAAGCCGCGCTGGTCCATGTGCAGTTCGAGAGCATTCATCCATTCCTTGATGGCAATGGTCGTGTAGGTCGTCTGCTTATCCAGATGATGCTTTGTAACAGCGGACTTCTTAAAAAGCCTCTGCTGTATCTTAGCCTGTACTTCAAGCAACATCGACAGGAATATTACAGGCTGTTGAATGGTATCAGGCAGGATGGAAATTGGGAGGCCTGGATTGAGTTTTTCTTAGATGCGGTGCAGTATACTGCAAGCGATGCTGTCAGTGTACTTACTGAATTACAGCGCAGCGTAGGCCATGATAAAGCAATCATTGCCACATTTGGACGCATTCGTAAAAATGCTGAGAAAGTACTCAGCACGATGCAGCGACACATTGTTACTCGGCCTCTTATTCTTGCCAGGCAAATAGGCATAGCTCCATCTACCATTTACAGGGTTTTGGATAAATTGGAGGAACATGGCATTGTCCTGCAAAACACGCAGGGGGAACGAAACAGGCTCTATACCTATTCGGCGTATCAGAGTATGCTTGGTGAATCGTCTCACCTGCATCTGACACAACGAAATTAAGGATTTCGTTTTTATGCCCACGCGCAATTTTTTTTTGCTGTCTGAGAGCAGCTGTCGAAGGGGTGAAAGAGAGCTTCAACGGAACACTGAGCCCGGTTCGGTGTGGGTGCCGGGTGGGATGACGCGGCCGGGGAGGATGACGCTCTTGCAGCCGATGCGGGCGTGGTCGCCGACGGAGCAGCCGAGTTTGTTGCGCCCGGTGGGGGTGAGGGAGCCCTGCCAGGGCATGCGGATTTCGCCGGCGTCGTGCCGGAAGTTGCTGAAGATGCAGCCGCCGCCCACGTTGATGTCGTCCCCCAGCACGGAGTCACCCACATAGCTGAGGTGGGCGATGAAGACATCGTTGCCGATGATACTGCTCTTCACCTCGACGGCGTTGCCGATGATGCAGTTGTCGCCGATGGAGGTTTCGCCGCGCAGGTAGGCGTTGGGGCCGATGCGGCAGCCCCTGCCGATGCGGACGTGGCCTTCAATCACGGTGCCGGGGCGTATTTCAGAGCCTTCGCCCAGCTGCAACACCCCCTCCACCACGGCGAGCGGATGCACCTTGCCGCGGATATCCGGCTGCATGGCGCGCAGCTCTTCGGCCACGGCATCCAGCTGCTGCCAGGGAGGTATCATTGGGCGCTTTCGCGGGGAAGTTTCTGCAGGTAGGGCTGCAGGAGGGTGTAGAGCTCTCTGCGGGTCTCTTCGTCAAGCTCCAGGTCATCCATGTATACCTGCTCGTTGATGACCCGCCCGCCCAGACACTGCGAATTGTCGCCATAGAGGTAGAATAGCTCGGCCGTCGTGTCATCGCGGTTGCCCTCGGCCTCATCCCGGTAGTAGTGATCCGGGATGAAACGCAGGGTGCCGCGGGTGAGCAGATTGCGCAGTCGGGGTAAATCAGCATCGCTGACCGGGTGCGTGTCCTTGGTGTCGGTGACCCACTCCGGCTGATGAGGGGTCACGGCGATGTTCTGCGCACAGATGGTCTCCCGCAGCATCTCAGCACTCACGGCGCCGGTCTGTCGGCAGGCCGGTATCAGGGTGAGCACCAGTGCAGCGATTGTCGGAACAAGGTGGGCTGATTTCATGGCTGATGGATATGTCGTTTCCTCTGAGGTCACATTCTACCCCATTTGTCACTGTATGCAAGAAAAATCTGTACCGTATTTCCGCGTGTGGCGGGGCAATGCCGCGAATTTGTCTTGACCTTTTGGGGGAAACGTAGTTTGATATGCGGCTGTCCGCATTTACGTTATGCTCGTATCACAGCTCAAATCGAAAATTCATCGTGCCATGGTCACCCGAGGTGATGTGGATTACGAGGGTAGTATCGAGATCCCCCAGGATCTGGTGGAGGCTGCCGGGCTCTGGCCCGGGGAGAAGGTGTTGGTTGCATCCGTGACGACCGGGAACCGCTTCGAGACATACGTGCTGGTGGGGCCTGCCGGAACCGGGCAGATTATCATCAACGGCGGGGCTGCCCACCTCATCAAGCAGGGTGAGCGGGTGGTCATCATGAGTTTTGCCTTGGATGATAAGCCCATCGTTGCCAAACGTGTCATTTGTAATGAACTGAACGAAATTATCGCCTGAATCCCTTTACAATCGGAACATTTTAAGCTACAATTACCGCCATGTTAAACGCCTCCATTTACATCGTCTTCGCCCTTCTTCTCATCGTATGCTCCCTGCTTCTGCTGGTGGTGCTGATGCAGCGACCCAAGCAGGAGGGGCTCGGCGCCGCATTCGGTGCTCAGATGACTGACCAGGCATTCGGTGCCCAGACGACGGATGTGCTCAAGAAAGGTACGGTGTTTTTCGGAACGCTGTTCATGGTGCTCTGTTTCCTGCTGGCGCTGCTGATGAACATACGTTTTCAGGGTGAGAAATCGGAGTTGGGTCGTACGGCTGCTCCTGCTCCCGTGCAGAACGTAGCGACAGAGACTCCTGCTTCCGCTCCGGCACCCGCCGTGGAGAACCTGGAGAACCTGGTGACTCCCGCTCCCGCTGAGCAGCCTGCCCCGGCTGAGCAGCAGAATTGAGGCTCGATGCCAACTTTCCCGCGCTCCGCATATGCTTTACGGTAGTATCCAGCAGCTGACCGCGGACTCAAGCTCGGCTGAAGTGCAGGGCACGGTGATGGTGCAGGTGACGAAGAAGCTCACCAAAACCACCAAGACCGGGAAACCCTATCTGGAAGTGGAACTGGCAGATGCGGCCGGTTCCTTTTCGCTTAAAATCTGGGACAACGCGCCCTGGCATCCGGCGTTCAATGCGCTGCAGCCCAATGATGCCATTGCTGTGACGGGCAACTGGAGCGTGAATGAATATGGTTTGAACGGCGCGGCGCTGGATTGCCGCAGCCTTACGCCGGAGGAAGAGGAGCAGATGCTCGCCGGCAGCCCGGAGCTCTGCGCCCGGCAGAAAAAGGATTGGGAGGGTATCCTGGCCCTCATTGCCTCCATGCGCGACCCGCGCCTGCGCACGCTCTGTGAGACGGTGACAGAGAAATACGGCGCCCGCTTCCGACGCAGCGGTGCCGCGCGGATGAATCACCATGCCCGCCGCGGCGGTCTGGTGGAGCATGTGGCTTCCGTCATGCGTGTGGCAGAGGCGCTCTGCACGGCCTATCCCTCGCTCAATCGCGATCTGGTGTTGGCCGGAGCCCTGCTGCACGACTGCGGCAAGATGTGGGAGAATGTGTACGAGGAGCATAGCCTGGTGATGCCCTATTCGCTGGCCGGGGAACTGCTCGGCCATATTCCGGTGGGAATTGAGCTGGTGAACCGCCTGTGGGGGCTGATGCTCACCCCGGAACGGCGCGATGCGTGGAAAACGCTTGTGCCCGCCACCGAGCAGGTGCGGTTGCATCTGCTGCACCTTATCGCCTCCCATCACGGTACACTGGAATACGGCTCTCCCGTTGTGCCCAAGACGCCGGAGGCGTTGGCGCTGCACCATGCGGATGACATCGATGCCAAGATGGAGATGTTCCGCGCGGTTTACACAGAGTCGCAGCCGCTATCTGAGCATGTGATACAGCGCAAGTTCCCCCTGCCGTCCAACGCTGTGGTGCCCCTGCCGTCCTTTGAGGGAGGTGAGGCATGACCGAGGCCATTCTCAGCCTGATTTCCATTTCTCTGCTGCTGATTATCTCCCAGCTCAGCCCCGGGCCGGATTTGTTTTTCGTGGTGCGCACCTCGCTGGCGCAGGGGTTCCGCGCGGCCTGTGCCGTGGTGACAGGAATCACCATCGGTATCACTATTCAGCTTTGCATTGTCTGTGCGGCCGGTCGCTGGCTGCTGGAGCAGGAGTGGAGCCGTTGGCTGCTCTGGGCGGCTGCAGGATGGTTCCTGTACCTCGCCTGGAAAATCATGCCGCGACACTTCCGCGCCGCAGAGGAGATTCAGCAAGCCACCGCCGACCGCGAGCCGCTGTTGCACTTGCTCCGGCAGGGATTCCTCTGCAACATCCTCAACCCCAAATGCACCCTTTTCATCTGCGGGCTCTGTCTGGGACCTCTACAGGCATTCGGCGATACTTTCAGCTGGTTTGAACCGGCGCTGGTGGTCAGCATGGCTCTGGCCGGGCAGGGCGGCTGGATGCTCTGGAGTGGCCTGCTGCAGTGGGCTCCCCTGCGCCGACTGTACGCCCGCTATTCCGCCTGGGTGGACCTCGTGTTTGCCCTCCTGCTGGCTCTCATGGCGGCACTCCTGGTGTGGCAACCGGGATTTTAAGGGGCATTTTTTGCCCCCTATGGGCGATTGGTGCTTGCATTTTACAGCGGGATGGAGTATGGTTATTCACGCAAAGACGTTATTGCACTTATGAACGACATTATCACGACAGCATGTAAGTTTGTCACGTCCTCCATCGGCCGCAAGATTCTTGTGGCGCTGACCGGGGCGTGCCTCCTCCTGTTCCTCGTGGGACACCTTGCCGGTAACATGACCATCTACGGTGGAAATCCCGGTGCCGGTGAGCCCTCCTGGATTGACGCATACGCTACCGGTCTGCACACCATGCCTGCCTGGCTGCTCATGGCTATCCGCCTGGGGCTACTGGCCATTCTGCTGGTTCACGTAGTGCTGACGCTGGTGCTCAAGTATGAGAACGTGACCGCCCGCACCCACTACCAGAAGGAGGGTACGCTCAAGGCCACGCTTTCTTCCCGCACGATGGTGCTTACGGGTGTGATGATTTTCTGCTTCCTGGTGTTCCACCTGTGGCAGCTGACTGTTAACGGCGATCCGCACGATTGCTACAACCACATCATCGCTGCGTTCTCCAACGGCTGGTGCTCCCTGTTCTACATTGTGGCCATCTGCTGCCTGTTCATGCACGTGCGCCACGGTGTGCAGTCCATCCTGCAGACGCTGGGTCTTGCCACCCGCAAGGTGCGCCCGCTCTACAATCTGGTTGCCGTTCTCTTCGCCATTGTGGTTTGCGGCGGTTTCATCTCCATCCCGCTGGCTGTGCTCACGGGTATTCTCAAGTAACTTTCTCATCTGACAGACACTTATGAACGACATCAAGTTTCCCGTAAGCGACTACATGCCGGATTCCTGCATTCCGGACGGTCCCATTGAGCAGAAGTGGACCAAGTACAAGCGCGAGGCCAAGCTCATCAACCCCAATAACCGCCGTAAGTACACCGTGCTGGTGGTGGGTACCGGTCTGGCCGGCGGCTCCGCTGCTGCCACGCTGGCTGAGCAGGGCTACAACGTGAAGTGCTTCTGCTACCAGGACAGCCCCCGCCGCGCTCACTCCATCGCCGCTCAGGGTGGTATCAACGCCGCTCACAACTACCAGAACGACGGTGACTCCGTCTACCGCCTCTTCTACGACACGGTGAAGGGTGGTGACTTCCGCGCCCGTGAGGCCAACGTGTATCGTCTGGCAGAGGTGTCCTGCGACATCATCAACCAGTGCGTGGCTCAGGGTGTTCCCTTCGGTCGCGAATACGGCGGTCTGCTGGACAACCGCTCTTTCGGCGGTTCTCAGCTCAAGCGTACTTTCTACAGCCGCGGTCAGACTGGCCAGCAGCTTCTGCTGGGTTGCTATCAGGCCATGGAGAAGGAAATCGGCAAGGGTCATATCGAGATGCACCCCCGCACCGAAATGCTCGACCTCGTGGTCGTGGACGGGCATGCCAAGGGTATTGTGGTGCGCGACATGGTGACCGGCGAAATCAAGAGCTATGCCGGTGACACCGTGCTGCTGGCCACCGGTGGTTATGGCCGCGTGTTCTTCCTTTCCACCAACGCCATGGGCTGCAACGTGGGTGCTGCCTGCGCCTGCTGGAAGAAGGGTGCCTACTTTGCCAACCCCTGCTTCACACAGATTCACCCCACCTGTATCCCCGTCAAGGGCGACTACCAGTCTAAGCTCACCCTCATGTCCGAATCCCTGCGTAACGACGGCCGTATCTGGGTTCCCAAGAGCCGCGAGGTCGCTGAGAAGATTCGCAAGGGCGAGATGAAGCCCTCCGATGTGGCGGAGAATGACCGCGACTACTATCTGGAGCGCAAGTACCCGTCCTTCGGCAACCTGGCTCCGCGTGATATCTCCTCCCGCGCCGCTAAGGAAGCCTGCGATGATGAGCGCGGTGTGGCCGCTACCGGTCGCGGTGTGTTCCTGGACTTCAAGGACGCCATTGCCCGCATGGGTAAGGAGTGGATTGACGGCCAGTACGGCAACCTCTTCGAGATGTACGAGGAAATCACCGCCGTTGACCCGCACGAGCAGCCCATGATGATTTATCCCGCCTCTCACTACACCATGGGTGGTCTGTGGGTGGACTACAACCTCATGTCCTCCATCCCCGGTCTGCATGTGCTGGGTGAGGCTAACTTCTCTGACCACGGTGCCAACCGTCTCGGTGCTTCCGCGCTGATGCAGGGCCTCTCCGACGGTTACTTCGTGATTGCTTCCACGCTGCCCACCTATCTCACCACGCAGAAGCCCGGCAGTGTCACCACCGCCGCCCCCGAATTCAAGGAGGCTGAGGATGCCGTGAAGGAGCGCATCAACAAGATGATGAACGTGAAGGGTACCCGCACCCCGGACGAAATCCACCGCGAGCTCGGCAAGCTGGTCTGGGACAAGGTCGGTATGGGCCGCACGAAGGAATCCCTCATGGAAGCCATCGAGAAGATTCCCGGCATCCGTGATGAGTTCTGGAGCAACGTGAAGGTTGCCGGTTCTACCGAGGGTATGAACATGGAGCTGGAGAAAGCCTGGCGCGTGGCTGCCTTCCTCGACTTTGCCGAGGTGCTGTGCTACGACGCTCTCAACCGCGAGGAATCCTGCGGTGCTCACTTCCGTCTTGAGCACCAGATGGCTGACGGTGAAGCCAAGCGCGATGACGCCAACTTCGCCTACGTGGCCTGCTGGGAGTACAAGGGCACGGGCGAGCTGCCGGTTCTTCACAAGGAGAATCTCACCTTCGACAATGTCCACCTGGCCATTCGTTCCTACAAGTAATCGAATTTAACCTTTTACATCTTTCATATTATGGCAAATCTTAATCTTACGCTCAAGGTTTGGCGCCAGGAGAACGCTCAGGCTCAGGGTCGCATCGAAACCTACAAGGCAACCAACATCCCCGAGGAGGCCTCTTTCCTGGAGATGCTGGACATCGTGAACGAGGGGCTGGTGAAGGAAGGTATCGAGCCGATTCACTTTGACCATGACTGCCGCGAGGGTATCTGCGGTATGTGCTCCCTGACCATCAACGGTGTGCCCCACGGCGGCAAGCACGTGACCACCTGCCAGCTGCACATGCGCCAGTTCAAGGACGGCGACACGGTGTGGATTGAGCCCTTCCGCGCCCGCGCGTTCCCTCTGCTGCGTGACCTCGTGGTAGACCGTACTGCTCTGGACAACATCATTGCTTCCGGCGGTTTCGTGGATGTGCGCACCGGTTCCGCTCCGAACGCCAACAACATGCCCGTGCGCAAGAAGACGGCAGATGCCGCTTTCGATGCCGCTGCATGCATCGGCTGCGGTGCCTGCGTGGCCAGCTGCAAGAACAGCTCTGCCATGCTCTTCACCTCTGCCAAGGCTGCTCACCTCAACCTGCTGCCTCAGGGACACCCGGAGAAGAACAAGCGCGTGCTCGCCATGGTGCGCCAGATGGATGCCATGGGCTTCGGCAACTGCACCAACCAGTACGAGTGCGAGGCCGCCTGCCCGAAGGGTATCTCTGTGGACAACATTGCCAAGCTGAACCGCGACTACATGATAGCCTGCGCTTCCGAGGCCGTGGGCGTGTTCGCCTGATGCGTTTGGTACAACGTCTTTACACCGCCCGGCAGGTTTACCTGCCGGGTGTTTTGTCTGTCAGCATAGAGTTAATGACTTGCGGGGCAGTGGAGGGTGTGGTACTGTTCATCGCGTCGCATGAATACCACCGATCAGTCCCCGTTAGTGATGGTGAGGGCAGAGGAGCTGCCGGAGACCATGTCCTCTGCGGAGCTTGTGAGCCTGCTTGCCCATGAGGTGGCGGCGCAGCTGGGTGTCGATGGTGCCGTTGTTGCGGCTGCCGCCCTGTTGCGGGAGGCGGGCGAACCCACCTATGTGGGGCGCGGTATGGCCGTGCCGCATGCTCGTGTGAGTGGTCTTCCTCTGGCGGCGATGTATGTGGCGCGCTGTCGTAGGGGCATTCCCTGGGGCAGTGGTGAGGCACGCCTGGTCGTGTTTACCGCCGCCGCTGAAGAGAAGCCGGAGCAGTACCTGCAACTACTCTCTGCCGCCATGCGCTGGCGCTTGAGCTACGCCTCTGCTGACGAGGTTCTGCAGGCTTCCTCCGAAGACTTGCATGAGCGGCTGCTCAGCTTCTCTGATATCTGATGCAGCGCCTAAAAAACCGCAGCCGAACGACTGCGGTTTTTGTTGAAGTACGTCAGGATTCTGTCGAATCAGAAGCTATCTTCCTCGGAGGTGGATTCCTCATCGGAGCTCTCTTCTTCCTCAGAGGAGCTGTCTTCGTCAGAGGAGCTGTCTTCCTCCGAGGCGCTGTCCTCATCAGAGCTTCCTTCCTCATCGGAGCTCTCTTCGTCAGAGGAGCTGTCTTCCTCATCGGTGAAGTCATCCACATCAGCGGGCGGCGGTTCATCGGTGGAGGAGTCATCGCTGCTGTCGGTATCTTCGTCCTTGCCGGTTTCAGCGCCGACAGATTCGGCCTCTTCAGCCTTCTTGATTTCCTCGATGCGGACGCGCTGAGCCTCTGTCAGCGGCTTGGAGATGAGATACTGCTCGCTCTGCAGACCACTGGCCTTGCGGGAATCGATGCGGAAGGTGTCGTAACCGGCATCGGCAAGAGTCTCCATGATGGCATCGCTGATGGCCTTGCGGTCATTGGTATCGCAGACATAGAGGCGATAGTTGCCGATGTAGGGTAAATCCCAGGCGGCAACGCCATCACGGGGAATAAGTACACCCGTCATGTTGCCCTGACCATCGGAGCAGATAGCCCAGGTCAGCTGCTTGCCGGTGCGCGGATTCACCATGGCGATGTAGTACTGAGGATACGCATAGGAAACAGTCTTGATGACGGACTTGCGCAGCCACATATCGAGCGCGCGCTCGACGTTGTCGGGCAGGGGACCGGCCTCGGTACAGGTGCGGCTGCGGGGAGAGCTCGCATCGTTATAACTGTACACGGTGGGATTGACGCTGTCGACGAGCTGCTTGGCCTTGTTCTGGGGCAGCGTGACGTTGGAACAAGAGCTGGCGGCTGTGGCCACAGCGATGGCTCCGCAGGTCAGCACAACGTTTTTGAAGAGGGGAAGATGTTTCATGTCGTTCGGTGTTCTTTATTCTAGCCAATTCAACCGTGAAAAGACAAGCAAAAAGTGCATCGAATGAAGAAAAAAGTGAGTTTTTTGCGGCATTTGAGTCGGAATGTGCGTAAAAGGCGGCCGGATAGGAGTTGATAGCTCAGAATGAGCTTGACGCAGCAGGGTGAAAAGGTCAGAATATGGGGGTATGAAATTTTCAAGTTATCGGACGATGAGTGGGGTGGCGCTGAGCCTGGTGTCGATACTGGGGTTGTGTGCCTGTGAGGATAAGGAGCAGGCTGCCGAGCCCAAGCCGGAACAGACTGCGGAGGCTCCGACTCCTGCTGCGCCTGCTCCCGCTGAGCTGAGCGCCTTCGATGAGGCTCGCGATGCTTTGTTTGACCATGCCGTCTTCGTGTTGGGGCAGCGGGTGACCTCTCCCGATACGTTTCCGGAGGTGAATACAGAAGTCAAGGATATGCTGGAGCTGCTGCAGAATTACTATGCTGCTCTGCAGAATGAACCTGAGATGCCTGAGGAGCGCGCCCGTGTGTCGCTGCAGATTGCGCAGACAATATGTGACCTGGGTGCATACGCCAAGGCCTATGAGGCTTATGAGACTGCGGCGAAGGATATCGAAGCACTGCCTGAAAACGTGCGCAACAGCAGAGAGACCAAACGCTCTCTCAGTGCAATCGCTGCCGGTAAGGGAGCCTGTCTGCTGGCGCAGAGTAAGGCGTCTGAGGCTCTGGAGTACTACAAGCAGTCCCTGGAGCTTGATATGGCCATGCTGAAGGAGCTGCATCCCGAGGATAAGCCCATTGAGGGCGAGACGGTGCCTCCCGAGCTGGCTGCTGCAGCTACCGGGGTGCTTGATTCCTATCGTTGTCTGGGTGATTGCCAGAACATCGCAGGCGACCCGGAAGAGGCGCGCGAGACCTACAGGAAGGGCATGGAACTCGTGCAGAAGCTGCGCGTACTGGCGCCTTCCATGGCTGTCTCTTACGTCAAGCTGCTCATCGCCACGGCTGACCTGGAAAATGAGCTGGGAGATGCCCGCAAGGCGCTCGCCGGCTGGCAGCAGGCGGCGGAGCTCTGCCAGGGGCTCAACCAGGCTAATGCTTCTCTCAAGATAAAGGCCGATACCAAGCGCTTGCACGATACCCTCATTCGCCCGATTATGCAGATGCGCGCTCGCTTGGCTGAAGAGGAAAAGTCCAAGTCAGAAAGTGAGCCGAAGCCGGAGGTGACGACAGAGCCTATCCAGCCTGTGCCTGCCGCTGAGGCTCCGGCGCCGGTCGTGGCTCCGGAAGCTGAGGCGCCCAAGCCTGCTGCAGAGAAGCCTGCAACCAACCGTCGTCGTAATCGTCGCAATCGCTGATAGAGAGTGGCTTCCTTCATCATATCCGAGTCGGCGCTGGAGCGCAATGCACGCGTGTTGAGCGAGGTGGCATCGGCTTCGGGCGCTCGGATGCTGGTGGCGCTCAAGGCATGCTCGACAACGGCCTGTTTCGATACCCTGCGGCCATATGCAGTCGGCTGCTGTGCGTCGGGTCTGTACGAGGCTCGTCTGGCAGCCCGCCATATGGGAGGACACGTGGCCGTGTATTCTCCGGCGTATCGTGAATCGGAGTTGGAGGAGCTGCTGGAGTTCGCCCACCATATTGACTTCAACAGCATGCCGCAGTGGCTGCGGTATCGTGAGCGTTGCAGGACTCATCCCAGAGCTCAGAGAGGGGAACTGCAGTTCGGTCTGCGTATCAACCCTTGTTACTCGACGGGGCATACGCCGCTCTACGACCCCTGTGTGCCCGGTTCTCGTCTCGGAATCCCGGCAGAGCAGATGAAGGGCGCAGACCTCAACGGTATCTCCGGGCTGCATATCCATACCCTGTGTGAGCAGGGGGCGCAGGAGCTGACAGATACCTTCCGCGCTTTTGAAAAACAGTTCGGCTCATTGCTGGCTTCGCCGCACATCCGTTATCTGAATCTGGGGGGCGGACATTGGATTACCAAGCCTGATTACGATCGTGAGGCATTGGTTGCCCTGGTGCGTGAGATTCGCTCCTGCTATGATGTTGAGGTATATCTGGAGCCGGGGGAAGCCTGGTTCATCCATACCGGGGTGCTGCGGGCGCGCGTGCTTGATGTGTTTGACTCCCTCGGGTATCGTCACGCGATTCTGGATATCAGTGCCAGTGCTCACATGCCGGATACGCTGGAGATGCCCTATCGGCCGGATGTGTATGCCATTGGCTCGTCCGGCTCCGGCGAGCCGGCGGTTGTGATGCCGGGCGAGTCGTATATAGCGGCAGGCGAGCCCGGGGTGCTGCCCCATACGTACCGGCTCGGGGCTCCTACCTGCCTGGCGGGCGATGTCATCGGCGATTATTCATTCGAATCGCCGCTTGAGGTGGGCGATGAGCTTGTGTTCGATGACATGACTCATTACACCATCGTCAAAACAACCCATTTCAACGGTGTCCCGCATCCGGATATCGTGATGCAGCGACGAGAGGGCGTTACGACGGTGGCACGCCGCTTTTCCTATGAGGATTTTGAAAGCCGCCTCGGGTGAGTCTGCGGGTTTTTCTACAGAAAAATCAGTAAATCATCAAAAAATCTGAAAAAGTGCTTGACTCTTTCATCGGTTTTGGTATACTGTGCGCACCGCAACAAGTTGCGGCTCCTGAAAAGGAAAACGCGCCTGTAGCTCAATTGGATAGAGCATCTGACTACGGATCAGAAGGTTTGGGGTTCGAATCCCTACGGGCGTGCTTCTCATACCAGGCTGAAAAGCAAAAAATGCCGGATTTCTTCAACGAAACCGGCTTTTTTGTACACTAAACACTTGTGTGAGATACACAACATGGGGGCGTCCCGGTTTCGACTGAACATTCGAGACGTCGGCTGCATGTGGAGGTTGATCGGCTGGCCTCCTTAAAAGCCGCTCAAAAGATTAAGTGCCTATTCTGATAACGAATACGCCATGGCTGCGTAACATACGCGCCGGATCCGATTCCTGACGCCTGCTGGGGATGACGATCTTAGCTTAGCAGGCAGGTGCCGTGCGGGGGAACCGCGTGCGGCATGACACCCACAGGTTCCTGGCTTGAGTGGAAGGCTGACGCGGAGCGGACCACCGGCGAGATGCAGCAATCCGCGTCTGAACATGGAGATGCTTACGTCAACAGTGTCCAGGACAGGGGTTCGATTCCCCTCGCCTCCAGCCTCCGTTTTTTCGGAGAAAAAACTTCGGCTTGGCAAGCCAGCAGGCTTGTCAAGCCTCCCTTTTTAGCGGGCAACGCCCGATAAAAAGGGAGGCTGTCACGCCAGAGCGGCAAAGCCGCGGCGGCGGACAAAGGGATTTACGATTTACGAGTGACGATTTACGAGTGACGATTTACGAGTGACGATTTGCGATTTGCGAGTGGTGAGTGACGATATAGGTCGATGCGGGGGGTGGCGATAGAGAAAAACGTCCTTGACTTGTGCAGTAAAATATAATAGAGTGGCAACCGTGGCTGACGTATGAAAGTGATACGTATAACAGACGGTCTGGGTAACCAGATGTTTCAGTACGCCTTTGCTCTGGCTCTGCAGAAGATGACCGGTGAGGAGGTGTACCTGGATCGCACATGGTTTCCGGAATACGGCGGTAAATTGCGCAATGCCGTGCGCCGTGTCTATGGGCTGGATGTGTTTCAGCTGAGTATTAATGAATATGTGACGGCGGAGACCTCGCACGATATCATCTACGGCGAGGGATTGATGGGAAAGCTGAATGAGTTTCTGCATCTGCGACCCGGTCTTCTTCGTGAGGGTAAGCATCCGCTGGGGCTGCCGGAGCTGGGGGGCTATGTCGGCAAGAACAAGGTATTCCGTGGCTTTTTTCAGCAGGCCTCCTATGCAGAGTTTGCGCGGGAGGATTTGCTGGTGGAGTTCCGAATCGACGATGCTGTGCTGGATGCCCCCAATCTTGATATGCTGGCGCAGATCAGAGCTGCCGGTGAGTGTGCGGTAGCTGTACATGTGCGACGGGGCGATTATGTCAATGCCGCTACTCAGAGCGTCTTTGGACTCTGCTCGGCTGATTACTATGCCCGGGCTGCTCGTATCGTGGCAGATAAGGTAGGTAAAACACCTCATCTCTTTGTCTTTTCTGATGACCCGGAATGGGTGCGGAATGATTTTCGTTCGGATTTTCCGCTGACGGCGGTAGATATCAATTCGCCCGATACCGGACATCTGGATATCAACCTGATGCGCCACTGCCACCATGCCATCACGGCCAACAGTACATTCAGCTGGTGGGGCGCATGGCTGATTCCGCACGATGATGCCGTCGTGGTAAGCCCGGAGAAGTGGTTTGCCTCATCGGGACGAGCGGAAGGACTGCAGCCCAGTCGCTGGATTCTTGCCTGATTAGGCTTGCCATGGTTATGCGGGTATGCTAGCATAGACCATCATGAGGAATATCCTGCTTCTGCTGTCGGCTGTTGTTCTGCTGTGTCCGTCGGTGTATGCTCAGGCTGCCGAGCCATCGAAAACGGAGCGTGTGGTGAGTGGTTTACTGGATTTCGGGACAGCGGTGATGAAGAAGCGTGCCGCTGACAGAGAGGCTGCTTCTACTCCGCAGGCTGTTGAGGCAAATGCGCCGGCTGAGGCAGAGGAGAGCAGAATGACCCGATTGGGAAAGTCCGTAGGTACCCTGGTGCAGGGAATGAGTGATCCACACTTTCTGGCAGAAAAGATAGCGACCGTACTCAGGGAAACGGGGGAACTGGTTCTGCGCGAATATCTGGAGCAATATAAGGCCGAGGGTAGAGCCTATACCCGAGAGCTGGCCAATATCATCACCGAGCGTATTGTGAATCATGATAAGGTGGCATCCACGCTGCGTTCCATACGGATGCTTTGTTGGGGAGTTGTTATCTACCTCTCGGTGATTACTTTGCTCATCTTCTTTATGCTCTGGCGCATGAAGTGCTCGAACGAAAAAGTCCTCAGGGCGATAGAGGAGCTGCGTCAAAGAAGCCGCTGAGGTGTCCCTCAGCGGCGGTAGGAGAGTCGGTAGGAGCGCCTGACGGTGTTACTGTGCCAGGGCGGCCAGCAGCTTGTTGTGGATACCGCCGAAGCCGCCGTTGCTCATCACCAGCAGCACATCGCCGGGGTGGACATGGGTCACCACATGCGCCACGATGTCGTCTACATCCTTGCCCAGATGGCACTGTTTGCCGCAGGCTGCGATTTCTTCGCAGAGTAACTGTTCGTTGAGCTGTTCTTCCGGCTTGAGCTTCTTGTGATTCTCGACATGAGCCACCACGGCGAAGTCGGCCTCTGCCAGCGACTGCGCCAGCTCATGTTGGAAAAGGTTGCGGATGGTGGTGTTGCTGCGGGGTTCGAAAAGAACCCAGATGCGGCTCTTGGGATAGCGCTGGCGAATCCCGGTGATGGCCTGGGAGATAGCGGTGGGGTGGTGGGCGAAATCATCCACCACGGTGATGCTGTGTACCGTGCCGCGTACTTCCTGGCGACGGGCGACCCCTTCAAAGGAGTTGAGGGCATCGCTGATTTGCTCTGCATTCAGTCCGGCGACTCGGGCTGCACAGGCTGCCATAGCGGCATTGCGAATGTTGAAGTCACCAATCATGGGCACGTTGAGAGTCGTGCCGTTGAGGGCGTAGGGGGCGTCTTCGGCCGTAGTCAGAGTGAATGAGGAGCCATCGGTGCGGTGGGCGATATTGCCGATGCGTACATCGGCCTGCTCACTCATGCCAACGCTGACGATGCGTACGGTGCGGAGTTCTCTGGCGGCGTGCTCGCGCACGGCTGCACAGTTCGGGCAATCGGCATTGATGAAGACAAGCCCGTTGGAGGGAACCACGCGCAGCAACCGCTCAAAGGAGAGTTTAATCTCATCCACGTTGGCGTAGATGTCGGCATGATCCATCTCGATATTGTTGATGATGACCACCTCCGGCAGGTAGTGCAGGAACTTGGAGCGCTTGTCGAAGAATGAGGTGTCGTACTCATCTCCCTCCAGCACGCAGAAATCGGAGTCGGTGAAGCGTCCGCCGCGTCCCAGATTGCGGGCAATGCCGCCAATCATGAAGCTGGGGTTGAGCCCGTTTGCCTCCATCATCCAGGTCAGCATGGAGGTGGTGGTGGTTTTGCCGTGGGTACCGGTGACTACAAAATTGCGGTGCCCCCAGAGGAAAAACTCTTTCATGGTTTCCGGCAGGCTCATGTAGCGCAGGCGGCGGTCGAGAACAGCTTCCACCTCGGTATTGCCGCGGCTCATGGCATTGCCGATGACGATGAGTTCCGCATCATCCGGAATGTTGGAGGGCTTGTAGCCCTGGAAAATCTGAATGCCCTCACTCTCCAGAAAAGTGGACATGGGCGGGTAGACGTTGGCATCGGTGCCGGTGACCACAAAGCCCTTGCGTGCCATGGCTGAGGCGACAGCCCCCATTGCAGTACCGCATATTCCGAGGAAATGAACGTGTTTCATGTATATTCTGGTGGAGTGAAGAGAGCTAAGAGGTTATATCATCTCTCTTCATTTGGCAAGTGTTTTTTACGTTAGCGCTCTTAGCCCACTTTTTTCAATGTAAAGAAAACATGAAAGCCGGAGGGGGTCATCGTAGAATGGATAGGATAACTGAAAGAGTTGACGACATGTAGGACGCAGCAGGCTGAGAATGGGGATATTCGCCCTTTGCTCTGTGACATATTTGCCTGATGACATAATACAATATTGAGGCGCGCGCGTACGCGCGTATAATGGGTGGCACTTATGAGTGATAACACAACGCCCCCGGAGGATGCTGAAAAGCTTTCGACCGGGGCTCAGCAGGAGTACGGCGCCGCCCAGATTGATAAGCTGGAGGGTCTGGAAGCCGTGCGTAAGCGTCCGGGTATGTACATTGGTGACCCGGATGAACGTGGTTTGCATCATTGCGTGTTTGAGGTGCTGGATAACTCCATCGACGAGCATCTGGCCGGATATTGCAGCAAAATCATCATCCAGATACACGAGGGCGGTACCATCTCCGTGATTGACAACGGACGCGGTATTCCGGTGGATATGCACCCCAAGTTCGGTATTCCCGCCGTGGAGCTGGTGCTCACCAACCTGCACGCCGGCGGTAAGTTCGGCCAGGGTGCTTACAAGTATTCCGGCGGTCTGCACGGTGTGGGTGCCAAGTGTGTGAACGCGCTTTCCGACTTCTTCAAGGCAGAGGTGCGCCGCGACGGCAAGCGCCACGTCATCACTTTTGAGCGCGGCAAGACGGTGGAGAAGCTGCATGTGACCGGTTCCTGCCCGGAATCGCAGACCGGCACGGCCATCACCTTCCTGCCGGATCCGACCATCTTTACGGATACCACGGAGTTCAAGTTCGACCTGCTGGCTCGCCGTCTGCGCGAGCTCGCCTTCCTGAATCCCGGTCTTGTCATCGAACTGACAGATGAACGCAGCGGTCAGGAGCGCACGGAGACGTTTTATTACAAGGACGGTATCAAGGAGTTCGTGAAGCAGCTGGGTGAGAATAAGACTCTCATTACCGCTGAGCCCATCGTCATGAGCGGTGTGCGCCACATTGAGGTGGAGTACGACGGCAAGACCATGGAGGATGATGTCATCGTGGACGTGGTGATGCAGTACAACGACAGCGACCGCTACCAGATTCAGTGCTACGCCAACTCCATCTTCAACGCGGACGGCGGTACGCACCTTTCCGGTTTCCGCAGCTCGCTCACCCGCGCTATCAACAACTACGCCAAGAGCAACAACCTGCTGAAGGATAAAGACCCCAGCCTGAACGGCGATGACGTGCGTGAGGGCCTCGTGGCGGTCATCTCCGTGAAGATGCCCAACCCGCGTTTCTCCTCCCAGACCAAGGACAAGCTGGTGAATACAGAGATTGAAGGCGTTGTCAGCAGCGTGGTGTATGAGGAGCTCAAGGAATACTTTGAGGAGAACCCCGCCGTGGCCAAGGTCATCATCGACCGCTGCCTCATTGCCTCCCGCGCCCGTGAGGCCGCCCGTAAGGCTCGCGAAAGTGTGCGCAAGAGCGCCATGACCGTGGGCGGCGGTCTGCCCGGCAAACTGGCAGACTGCTCCAACCGCGACCCGCAGAAGTGCGAGCTCTTCATTGTGGAGGGTGACTCTGCAGGCGGTTCCGCCAAGACAGCTCGTGACCGCCGTACGCAGGCTATTCTGCCGCTGCGCGGTAAGATTCTCAACGTGGAGAAAGCCCGTCTGGATCGTGCGCTGGGCAGTGAGACCATTCAGAACATCATCACCGCCATTGGTGCCGGTATCGGCGATGGGGAAGGTGAGGGCTCTTTTGATCTGTCGAAGGTGCGTTATCACAAGATTATTCTGATGGCTGATGCCGACGTGGACGGTGCGCATATCTGCACGCTGCTGCTCACGCTCTTCTGCCGCCACATGCCGCAGCTGGTGCGTGCGGGGTATCTCTACATTGCCCAGCCGCCGCTCTACCGCGTCATTCACCGCAAGGTGGAGCAGTATGTGCAGGACGAGGTATCGCTGAACCGTAAGCTCATTTCTCTGGGTGCCGGGGATGTGACCCTGCGCACGCCGGACGGCAGCCAAACCTATGATGCCGATACGCTCATGGGTATTCTGGAGACGCTCATTTCCCTGCAGAAGTATGAGGGCAGCGTGGCCAGCCACGGCGGTGATTTCCGCGACCTGCTGCGCCACCGTGCCGCCACCGGCAATTTCCCGCAGTATCTGGTGAAGGTGCGCTGCGGCAATGATGAGGAGGTGCAGTATTTTGCCGATATGGAGAGCCTGACGGCGTTCTCTGATGAGAACCGCGACCTCTTCCTCTTCGGTGAGCCGAGCGAGGAGGAGCTGGCTGCCAATCCGCTGCCGGTGCGTGAGGGCCCCAGCCGCCGTGCCCTGCTGCACGAGCTGCACGAGGCCAAGGCCATCACCCGCGTGCTGACGCGTCTGGAGGAACTGGGCATTGCCGCTGATAAGCTGTTGAGCGATGATGCCCCGGTCTTCGAACTGGTGGAAAATTCCCGCAACGTGGTGACCTCCATCAACTACGTGCCGGATATCCTGACCAAGGTGCTGGAAATCGGCGGCCGCAGCGTGAGCATCACCCGATTCAAAGGTCTGGGTGAAATGAACGCCAAGGACCTGTATGACACCACCATGGACCCGGAGAAGCGCGAGCTGCTGCGCGTGCGTCTGGATGATGACAACGCCGTGCAGGCAGATAAGATGTTCACCATCCTCATGGGTGATTTGGTGGAGCCCCGCCGCCGCTTCATTGAGGATAATGCCCTCAACGTCCGTAACCTCGATGTGTAACCCCCAACCCTTTTTACCTGAATTATGAGTGAAACAAGAATTCGCCCGGTAGACGTGGCAGAGGAGGTTTCCCGCAGCTTCCTGGACTACTCCATGTCGGTCATTATCTCCCGCGCCCTGCCGGATGCGCGTGACGGTCTCAAACCCTCCCAGCGCCGCGTGCTCTACGCCATGCATGAGCTGGGGCTGGTGCCCTCCAAGGGGACGGTCAAGTGCGGTCGTATCGTGGGTGATACCATCGGTAAATACCACCCGCACGGTGATGCCTCTGCCTACGGCACACTGGTGAACATGGCACAGTCCTGGTACATGCGCGATGTGCTGGTGCTGGGGCAGGGTAACTTCGGTTCGCCGGAAGGTGACCCGCCCGCTGCTTACCGATACACGGAGGCCAAGCTGAGCCACCTGGGGCTTTCCCTGATGGATGACCTGGACAAGGACACGGTGGATTTCCAGCCGAACTATGATAACAGTACCACGGAGCCTGTGGTGTTCCCCTCCGCCTTCCCGAACCTGTTGGTGAACGGCGGGCAGGGTATTGCCGTGGGTATGGCCACCAACATGGCCCCGCACAACCTCGGTGAGGTGGTGGACGGTGTCTGTGCCTACATTGATAATCCCCATATCACCAGCGAGCAGCTGCGTGCCTATATCAAGGGGCCGGACTTCCCCACGGGCGGCTACGTGCTGGGTTACAAGGGCATTGACAGCTACTTCCGCACCGGACGCGGCAGCGTCCGCATGCGCGGCAAGATTGAGGTGGTCACCAATGAGAACGGACGCGAGTTCCTCCATATCTCGGACGTGCCCTACGGGGTGAACCGCGCCGTGCTGCAGGAGCGTATCGCAGAGCTGGTGCGTGATAAGGTTATCACGGACATTGCCGGCATGCGCGACCTGACGGACTACATTGAGATTGAGCTGAAGCGCGATGCCCGCCCGCAGGTGGTCATCAACCAGCTCTACAAGCTCACCAGTCTGGACACCTCCTTTGCCGTGAACATGCTGGCCATTCATGAGGGGCGCCCGAAGGTGCTGACCATGAAGGATGCCATCAACTTCTATGTGGAGCACCGCCGCGAGGTGATTGTGCGCCGCACGAAGTACCTGCTGCGCAAGGCGGAGGACCGCGCAGAGGTGCTGGAAGCCTACCTGATTGCCCTGGCCAATCTGGATGAGTTCATCCGCATCATCCGCGATTCCAGGAACCGTGAGGATGCCCGCAACCGCCTGATGGCTTTCCGCTTCCCGGTGGCTCTGGCCAAGGGGCTGGGCATTCTCATCCACAGCCAGCCTTCCGTGCAGGGGGATGACTACGTGTTCACGGAGCGCCAGGTGAACGCCATCCTTGAGCTGCGCCTCTACCAGCTCACCGCTCTGGAAAACGACAAGATTTCCGATGAGTACAAGAAGCTGCTGGAACTGATTGAGGATTATCTGGACATTCTGGCCAACGAGGCCCGCGTGCTGGGTATTGTGAAAGATGAGCTGCGTGCCATCAAGGAGAAGTACGCCACGCCGCGCATGACCCACATCATCCCGTTTGAAGGCGATATGGCCATTGAGGACCTCATCCCCAATGATTCCATGATTGTGACCATCACCCACAGCGGTTACATCAAGCGCACCAACTCGGATGAATACCGCCTGCAGGCCCGCGGCGGCAAGGGAATCAAGGCTGCCACCACCAAGAGCAAGAAGGATGCCAACGACTACGTGGAGCATCTGTTTGCCGCACAGAATCATGACTATATCATGTTCTTCACCAACACCGGGCGTGTGTACGTGGAGCGCGTGTATGAGATTGATGAGGCCGCCCGCAGTGCCCAGGGACGCTCCATCAAGAACCTGCTGGACCTGCAGGCAGAGGAGCGCATTGCCGCTATCCTGCGTCTGGAGCGCCGCGTGAGCGAGGATGGTAAGGATATCACCTTTGCCGAGGATTCCGGCAACGTGGTCTTTGCCACGAAGGACGGCACCGTCAAGAAGACGGCTCTCAACGACTTCGTGAACTATCGCAAGGCCGGTATCATCGCCATCAACCTGGAGGAAGGGAACTCGCTGGTCAATGCCATGCTCACCACCGGGGAGCAGGATGTGGTCATCGTAACCCACAACGGTATGAGCATTCGCTTCAGCGAGAGCGATATGCGCACCCAGGGCCGCAACACCATCGGTGTGCGCGGTATCAAGCTGCGCGAGGGTGACTACGTGGTGGCTCTGGCCGTGGTGCCGAATGATGAGGAGACTCTCCTCGTGGTTTCGGAGAACGGTCTGGGCAAGCGCACCAAGTTTGCCGAGTACCGCTTGCAGAGCCGCGGTGGTATCGGTATCAAGACTATGAACTGCACGGACAAGACCGGTCTGGTTGTCTCTGCCACCACGGTGACGGATGAGGATGAGCTGATGATTATGACCAACGGCGGGCAGTCCGTCCGCATGAAGGTCAACACCGTCCGTGAGACCGGTCGCGCCACTCAGGGCGTGAAGCTCATCACTCTCAACGATAAGGAGACCATTCAGGAAATCACCCTTGTCATCCCGGATGATGATGAGGAGGAGTCCGAAACGGAATCTGATGCGGAGTCTGAAGGCGGCTCACCCGCCGAAGAAACGCAGGAGTAAACCAAGCTCAATAGATATCACTCACGAGCCCCCTTTCTCTCGTTCGGAGGGAAAGGGGGTATAGGCAAAAAGCTCTGCCGATATGTCGGCAGAGCTTTGTCACAGTTGAGCTGTTGTGGGTGTCAGGCCGGGTCTACCCAGCGGCCATGATCCTTGATGAGCTGTACCAGGTGCTGCACGGCCTCTTCCTGCGGGATATTCATCATCACCGGTGTGTGACCCACGTAGAGGTTAATCTTGTTCGGGGCACCGCCCACATAGCCGAAGTCCGCGTCACTCATCTCACCGGGGCCGTTGACAATGCAGCCCATGATGGCGATTTTGACCCCCTTGAGGTGGCCGGTAGCCTCGCGGATACGAGCGGCCGCTTCCTGGATGTTGTAATGCGTGCGGCCACAGGACGGGCAGGAGACGTATTCTGTCTTGCTGAGTCGTACACCCGCCGCCTGGAGGATGTTGAAGCCGAGTCGGGATGCTTTTTCCGGATCTGCCTCACGGCGGATGAGGACGGCGTTGCCGATACCATCGCAGAGCAGGGAGCCGATGTTGACGCCGCCGGCCATAGGGGCGCTGAGGCTTTCTGCACCGCCGAGCGTATCCTTCAACAGGATGCTGTGGCGCGTGGGGATGACGGCTGCCAGCAAGCGGAAGGCCTGCATCACCGGCATATCTACCCCGTCCTTCACCGTCACCAGGGTGGCGGGAGCATCCTGAAGGGATGCGGTGTCGGCGGGATTGCGCGGGTCGACCTCCACGGCGGCACAGTCCTCTGCACTGATTTCCGGCATGAAGTCTTTCATCTGCGCCGGGTCGAGTGCCTGGCAGGCAGCTGCGGGGAGAACTACGCGTACCGGTTCATTCCACCCCAGGGTGACACCGCCGCGCGTAATGACCTCTGCCTTGCGCTTGGTGTAGACAAAGGGGTCAAAGGCATGGGGCGTTTCTGCCGGTATGGGGGTGGTTGTTCCCATGACACCGGGCTGGTAGGGGGCTGCCAGCTCAAAGCCGGGTGCCACCTCATAGACCGGGTCTTCCGTGAGGGAGACGCGCAGGGTGTCACCGATGCCGTCTGCCAGCAGGGAGCCGATACCCGTGGCGCTCTTGATGCGGGCGTCCTCACCCTCGCCGGCCTCTGTCACTCCCAGGTGGATGGGGTAGTTCCAGTCTTCACCGCTTTCTTTCAGTCGCTTCACCAGCAGGCGGTAGGCCTGAATCATCACCTTCACATTGGAGGACTTCATGGAGAATACCAGCTGGTGGTAATTCAGCTCGCGGGCAATGCGGGCAAACTCCAGCGCGCTCTCCACCATGCCTTCCGGGGTGTCGCCGTAGCGGTTCAGGATACGGTCGGAGAGAGAGCCGTGGTTGGCACCCAGACGCATGGCGCGGCCATGTTCCTTGCAGAACAGCACCAGCGGGGTGAATGCCTTGCGGATTTTCTCCAGCTCCTCCTCGTATTCGGCATCGGTGTAATCCCGCTCCACAAACTTCTTCTTGTCCACGAAGTTGCCCGGGTTCACGCGGATTTTCTCCACCCACTTGGCGGCTTCCATGGCGGCATCCGGCTTGAAATGAATATCAGCCACCAGCGGAACCTGACACCCGGCGGCTCGCAACTCACGGGCGATGTTCTCCAGATTGGCGGCGTAGACCTTGGTCTGAGCGGTCAGACGGATGATTTCGCACCCGGCCTCAGCCAGAGCCAGGGCTTCTTTCACGCATCCCGCCGTATCCAGTGTATCGCTGGTCAGCATGGACTGAATGCGGATGGGGTGGACGCCGCCCAATCCCACGTTGCCCACCATGACTTCACGGGTGATTCGTCGGTTATATTGGTACAAACTCGGACAATGAAGCGTGCTCATGCCCCCACTTTACTCTCCCTTTCCGCATATTTCAAGTAATAAACCGTGTCGGTGCGCGTTTTGCTGTTGACTTTTTGCTTATTTAGAATTAATTTTAAGGCAGATAAAATACACGTTTCCTAAACAATGAAGCCATATTCTCATCTTTCCCTGTTCAGTATCGTGGCCTTACTCAGCTCGTGCGTGTACTATACACCCACAGTTCCCGATATGCCCTACGGCAGTCCGGCCGCCGGTGTGGCCCCGTTACGGCAGTATCCTGATACCTGGGTGACGCAGGCTCCGACGGAACAGGGCGGAGTATTGCCCCCGGGAATGTCTCAGCCGGCTACGCCTGCTCCTATTCCGGCGCCTCGGGTGGATGCTATGCCTGCTCCGGTGGCTTCTCAGCCGGTCACGACTCTGCCGGTGAAGCCGGTGGTGCCTCCCGGAAATACCATTACGACTCCGCAGAACGGGGTGCTGACCCCCACCGTATCAGTGCCGAAACCTGCCTCTGCCGCACAGCCCGCTTCTATGGCGCAGCGTCTGGCCACTGACCCGAAGAGTATCACGAATCAGGGGCCCATTCCTGTGGCAACTCGCGTGGAGGGCGACCCCACCCGCGTGTATAACCCGCTGGATCCCAGCAAGACTATCCGTGTAGTGGACAAGAACGGCAAGCCCTACCCCAGCGGTAAGGAGCTGAAGGTGCGTGGCACCAATTTCCATTTCTACGTTCCGTAAATATGCCGGAGCTCCCATTCAGAACGGTGGCTGTATTCGGCCCGGGACTGCTGGGCGGGTCTATCGCCATGGCAGTGCGTGAGCGTATGCCGGACGCAGAGCTGCGACTCTGGGCTCGTCGGGAGCAGCCGTTGGAGTTTGCGCGGGAGCAGGGCATTACCCCACACACGGGAACCAATCCCGTGGAGATAGCTCGGGGAGCGGATCTCATCATCCTGGCTACCCCCATCGGCGTGTTCGAGGATTTGATACGCCGCATGCTGCCCGGTATCAGCAAGACTGCCGTGGTGACGGATATCGGCTCCGTGAAATCCTATGTCCATCGCACCACCGGTGAGCTGCTGGCAGACCGCCGCCGCATTTTCATCGGTTCTCACCCCATGGCCGGCACGGAGAAAAACGGCATTGAAAGCGCCTATGCCGACCTCTTGCAGGGGGCTACGGTGGCGCTGACCAATCCCCACGGCGCTGCGGAGACGGAGGTGAACCGTCTGGCCGCCTTCTGGCAGGCACTGGGATGCTCTACATACCTTATGGACCCCCGAAATCACGACCACACTGTGGCGCGTATCTCTCACATGCCGCATATCATGGCGGCGCTCACGGCGCGCTGCGCAGCCTCCGGCACGGTACCGATGCAGGACTTGCAGCGTCTGGCCGCCTCCGGTTTCCGCGATACGACCCGTGTCTGTTCCGGCCCGGTCGGCATGTGGGCGGATATCCTGTGGGAAAACGACGTGGCCATCCGCGAAACGCTTCAGGACTGTGTGCAGGATATGCACTACCTCATCGATTTGCTGGAAAACCAGGATAAAGAGGGCGTACGCCGCTGGCTGGAAGAAGGGAAGGCCGCCCGCGAGACGATACGAAAAGAACTGACCTGATTCAATATCCGACCGACAACTACTTGATGAACCTGATAGATACCGATTTCACGCTCAAAGAGCGTGAACAGCTGGAGGTCGCTATGGGTAGCGATAAAACTGTCCTCTGGGCAGGCCGCCCGGTGGCAAAGATGTGGACGCTTGAGTCTGCTCTGCCTGTATTCAGTGGGGTGGTAGCCTGTGGTATCCTGGGGTACATAACAGCCACGGTATGGGGTGGGGCTCGCTGCGGCAGTTCTGTACCAAGCCTTATCTTTACCTGTTTTCTGTTGCCATTCTGGGGTATGATACTGTGGCAGCTGATGACACCGTGGCGGCGGTTGTACCGCTTGCGTCGCACAGCCTACCTGCTGACCCCGCAGCAGGCTATGGTGCTGGAGCCCACGTGCTTCGGTAAATGCAAGCTGACCGCTTATCCCGTGCAGCCGGGCATGGTGAAGGAGCGTGAGGTGGAGCCGGATGGTTGCGGCAGCCTGGTCTTTGCCTACAGGGTGGTGCATGGCAAGAACGGTAGCCACCAGATTCCGCAGGGGTTCATGAATATCCCACAGGTGCAGCAGGTGACGGAAATTCTCGACTCCCTTGTTGCTGCGGAGGCCCCGGTTCCGACAGCTGCTGCGGACATTGCTGAGCAGAAAGCCTCCGGGGACAAGTCTGTTGTCGGGGTGATTTTCGGGTGTATCTTTGCACTGGTGGGGCTGGTGGCTCTGGTTTGCTCCGGCGTGATGGCGGTGGATTCCCAGCGGATAATTGAGGGTGGTATTACCGCACAGGGGGAGGTGGTCTCCCTGCAACAGGATCGGAGCGGCGGCCGCAAAGGAAGTTCCGTATACCACCCTGTGTTCCGTTTTACGGCGCAGGATGGAAAGGAATACCGGGTGAAACACAATATAGGCTCCAATCCTCCGGCCTGGGAGCCGGGAGAAAAGGTGGAGCTTATTTACCGCCCGGATAATCCGGAGGAGGCCGTGCCCAACACCCTCTGGGGAAAATACGCTGTGGCTTTCATCCTTGGCGTAATCGGTATCGGCTTCACCGTGCTGGGATCCTTTCTGGCCTGGTACAGCCGCAGGGGGTAGGGCTGATGCCCACGTATCATCGAGCCAGTACTCCCGGTGCACCGGAAACGCCGGTGCCTGACAGGGGGCGTACGGCGATGCGGTCGATATTGCTCGCTACCTTGGCGGGAATGATGACTTGACGGCTGGCGCCGGAAAGGATACAGAGGGGATACCAGCGCCCTCTGCGGGCTACCTGGATGACCCATTTTCGGGCACTTCCGTCACTCTGCCAGGTGACCTGACAGCCCTGGGTGGTGTCACGTGCTGTGACAGTAGGACGCATGGGGCGAGTGGAGCCACTCCATGGCATGGCCGGAGGAACAGCCGGGGTCGTGTAATGGCGTGCCAGTTCCTGCTGGATACCGCCACGATTGGTTCCGAGAGATTTCCAGCTCCAATAGAGCTGACCGCTGCTCTGGCGCGCCAGTTTGCGGGAGTAATTAATCTGGCGGCCGATTTCCGAAGCTTTACGGCCGGGATCTTCGGTGCTGTTGATTCGGACGCTGGCAATGCCGGGCCAAATGGGGCGGGAGGGGTTGATGCTGCTCCACCAGGCCATCAGTGCATTGAAGCTCTGTGGCCCTTCACAGCGCCAATAGAGCTGGGGAGAGAGATAGTCGACCCAACCTTTCGCAATCCATTTGCGGGCATCGCAGGCCAGATGCTCATAGGCATTCACCCCCGCTTCCACGCTGCCGGGATAGCCCGGTTGCCAGATGCCGAAGGGGCTGATACCTACGCGAACGTAGGGTTTGATGCCTTTCACCCGCGTGTAGAGCGTCTGAACAAAGTCATCGATATAGGCACGGCGTTGAGCCGGGGTTCTGCCGTCTGCCACTTTGTGGTGAGGGGGATAGGGGTAGAAGTAGTCATCCAGGTGGATGCCATCGATATTGTAGCGGCGCACGACGTCGAGAATGACTTTCATCACGTGGTCGCGTGCGCTGCTGTTGGCCGGATTGAGCATGGTGGTGCTACCCGCACGTAACAACCACCCCGGACTTCGGCGTGATATATGGTTCTTGCCCACCGGACGGTTGCTGATGGTGGCACGGAAGGGGTTGAACCAGGCGTGCAGCTCCATCCCTCGTTTATGGCACTCCGTAATGGCAAAGGCCAGCGGGTCATAGCCGGGATTGACTCCCGGTCCGCTCAGCCAACCGCTCCAGGGTTCCAGTGATGATTTGTAGAAGGTGTCACCGTTGGGGCGCACCTGCAGGATGATGGCATTAAGCTTGAGTTTGTGAGCCTGGGTGATGATGGTGAGCAGTTCCTGCTTCTGTTGTTCTGCGGAGAGTCCGGCGCGCGAGGGCCAGTCGAGATTGAACACGGTAGCAACCCACGCTGCGCGGAATTCGCGCGGCGGCTCCGGGGCATTCTCGTTGACTTGTTGCCAGGCCTGAGCCAGTTGGCAGAGAAAGAGGAAGAGGAGGAAGATGCGCTTCACGTGGCAAGCATACTCTGCTTTGTGTCTGCTTGCAAGCCGAAAGCTTGACTTTGCACGTCACTGTGGTAACATTCCGCATGTAGGGGGAGGAAGCTCACTTCCTCTGTTGGTATTCAATTTTCCATAAGGGTGAACCTGCGCGAATTAACCATCCATTATCTTCACATCCTGCAGCAGCAGGGTGTCGATTCTCTGCCGGTGGATGAGGACGCCAGAGTCATTTTGCGCAGCTGGATGCTGGCGGCCAAGGGGCGCGGTACTCCGCTACCGGTGCGGGGACATGCGGCGGTTGTTGGTGCTCCGTCGGTGCTGCCGCAACGCGCAGTAGTGCGGCTGGATGATATCCCGGAGCCGGAGCTGCCCTCAGATGAATCCCGCCCGGAGGATGATGTGCCTTTCTTCCGTCCCGGCGGGCAGAATCCTGCTGAAGCATGGGAAGCCATGCAGCGCATGCTGCCCAACTGGAAACCGCTGCGCGGCCTCGGTACGCTGCGTTCCACCCCGGTGTTCGGCCAGGGAAATCTCTCTGCCGATATCATGTTTGTGGGCGATGCGGTGAATTATCATGATGAGAAAGCGGGTAAACCGTTTCAGGGTGCAGCCGGCGGTAAGCTGGACGGCATGCTCAAGGCCATGGGCCTCACCCGCGAGCAGGTCTATATCACCCACCTTGTCAAGTTCCGACCGGAGCAACCGCGCCAGACCCTCAACACCCGCCCGCCCACCGAAAAGGAAATCCGATTCTCTGCCCCGGTGCTGGATTTCGAGATTGGCCTGGTGCAGCCCCGCGTTATCGTGGCGCTCGGGGTGATTGCCGCCCGGGGTATCCTGCAACGCGGCAACCTTCCTCTGGCGGCCTACCAGCAGGAGCACGGCTCTTATAACGGTATCCCCGTGGTGGTGACGCATCATCCCAGCTACCTCCTGCGCACCTCCGACCTCTCGGAACGCCGCCGCCTCTGGGAAGAAATGCTCTATGTCATGGAAACCGCCGGCCTGCCTATCTCTGATAAACAGCGTGGATACTTCCTCCCGAAGAATTGATTATCAATACATTAAATTATCATAAAAGTATACTTTAATGATGTGGCATATTATCATTAAAGTATACTTTTATTATATCTTGACATGTTGAGCATCAAGGGTTATAATTCTCTCTGAAAGGAGGAGAGATGACTATTTTCAACGAGACGGAGCTGATTCACCTGTTGCAGGAATACAACCCCTGGTGGGAGCAGCGGCGGTGTACCCTCGAGCTGCCGGAGATGCAGCGGCGGGCGTATCACGATGCTCTGAGCATTCTGGATGAGCCCGGGATTCGGCGCTTTGTGGTGCTGAGCGGAGCGCGCCGTGTGGGCAAGACCACGGTGATGCGGCAGATGATTGCTGAGCTGCTGAGCCGCGGGGTGAATCCGGATAATATCCTCTATCTCTCTTTCGATAACCCCGTTCTGAAACTCACCGGCATTAAACCTGTGATAGATGCCTATGACCGCGCCCGCCCGCGAGAAGGGACGCGTTATTTCTTTCTGGATGAGATTCAGTACGCCGAGGACTGGTCGCTGTGGCTGAAGGTGCTCTATGACCAGCGGCCGGAGCTGCAGCTGGTGGCCACCGGTTCTGCCAGCCCCTATATTGAGAAAGGCGCCCGCGACAGCGGCGTGGGGCGGTGGCGAGTGCTGCGCATGCCCACGCTGAACTTCTACGAATACTGCGAGCTGATGCGGGTGAAGCCGGAGCTCCCGGCAGAGGTAACCCCGGAGGAGCTTGCGCGGATGAACCCGGCAGAATTGGCCGGGCTGATGCGTCGTTTTGCCGGTATGGCACCGCATTGGAACCGCTATCTGAACATCGGCGGCTTCCCGGAGCTGCTGCATCTGGACAACACCTTCCGGGCGCAAAGCATCCTCCGTGAAGATGTGGTGGACAAGGTGCTCAAGCGCGATATCCCCTCCCTGTTTGATGTTCGCAACACCCTGCAGCTGGAAAAAGTGTTTCTCTACCTCTGCCTGCACTCCGGCAGCCTTATCAATGCGGCGGCCATGTGCCGCCAGCTCGAGGGTGTCTCGCAGCCCACTCTTTCCCGCTACATGGAGTTCCTGCAGGATGCCAATCTCATCTACATCTGCCATTCTATTGACTATTCCGGCAAGAAAGGCCTTTCCTCTCAGCCGAAAATCTATGTGGCAGATGTGGCGCTCCGCAATGCCACCCTCATGCGTAACCCGGAGCGACTCTCGGATGAAGAGCGCGGACTGATGGCCGAAACAACGGTGTATCGCCATTTCCGCAACGCTTATACCTCGCCCTGCCGCGTGGGGTATCTGCGCCGGGAGCAGCGGGAAGTCGATGTAGCGGTCGATTTCCCCGCAGGAGAACGCCTCCTCTGCGAGGTGAAATACAAGAATGACTCATCCCTCACGGCGGATGATGCCATCATGGCTCTGTGCCGGGAAAAAGCCGCTGCAGCAGCCTTTCTGGCTACCCGCAACATGGAGGATTTCGGGGTTTCCTGTCCGGCGGAGGGTGCTTTGCCCCTCATCCGCATCCCCGCTGCTGTCCTCTGTTACCTGCTGGGAGCTGTAAATGCTTCATCATATGCAGGTTAAATTATCATTAAAGTATACTTTTATAATAAGTGTATTTATCATGGAAGTATGCTTTAATGATAGCACACTATATTGATATACAAAATGTTAAATAAACATAAAAGTATACTTTAATGATATGGTGCGTTATCATTAAAGTATACTTTTATGATGATGTAAGTTCTTGAAAGAAAATGCGGACGGCAACGCGTGGCTGCCGTCCGCAGAGGGATGAATGTTCAGAGGGGGGATTAAGCCTCAGGCTGCTGCTCTGCCTCGGCGGAGTAGTCGATGGCAGCGAGAGCCTGATAGAGACGCCAGCGGCGCTGGATATCCTGCTCTTCGAGGGAGAGGAGCTTCTCGAAGTTGGCCTTGTTGGTCTTGGCCAGCATCTTGAAGCGGTTTTCGCCGCCCTTGCCATCCACACCGATGAGGGCTTCACGCACGGACTTCTTGGGAGCCTTGCTCTTGATGGTGAGCGGGTTCTTGCCCAGCTTGATGTTGTCCGGGTTGAAGTTGTAGAGCAGCCAGCGACCGCAGTCTACGGCATCCTTCTGGCGGTCGAGACCCTGTGCCATGTTGATACCGTGGTTGATGCAGTGGCTGTAGGCAATCACCAGAGCGGGACCGTCATAAGCCTCAGCTTCGGCCAGAGTCTTGAGGGTGTGCTCGTCATTGGAACCCATAGCGATGGAAGCCACATAGATGTTGCCGTAGGTCATGGCCATGTAGCCGATGTCCTTCTTCACCTGGTCCTTACCGCGGGTGGCGAACTTAGCCACAGCGGAGCGCGGTGTAGCCTTGGAGCACTGACCGCCGGTGTTGGAGTACACCTCGGTATCCATGACCAGCACCTTCACGTTGCGCCCGGAAGCCAGGATGTGATCCAGACCACCGTAGCCGATGTCGTAGGCCCAGCCGTCACCGCCGAGAATCCACACGGACTTGCTCACCAGGTGGTTGGCCTGAGCCTTGAGGGCGGCAAGCTCGGGGTCATCGCCGCAGGCAGCCTTGATGGCAGCCACGGTTTCGCGGGCATTGACTACCTCTGCCTCCGTCTTCTGCGGGTTGGACTTGATGGCATCCACCAGGTCTGCACCAATCTTACCGGCAGCGGCTTCAAGGAGCTCCATAGCGTATTCCTGCTTCTTGTCCAGAGAGACACGGAAACCGAGACCGAACTGAGCATTGTCCTCAAAGAGGCTGTTGGCCCAGGCGGGACCGCGGCCGTCGGCATCGTGCGTCCAGGGGGTGGTGGGCAGGTTGCCGCCGTAGATGGAGGAACAACCCGTAGCGTTGGCCACCACCAGACGGTTGCCCAGCAGCTGTGTAAGAGCCTTGATGTAGGGAGTCTCACCGCAACCGGCACAGGCACCGCTGAATTCGAACAGCGGACGCAGGAACTGCTGGTCCTTCACCTGACCGACGTTCACCTTCGTACGGTCAACATCCGGCAGCTTCTCAAAGAACTTCCAGTTCTCGGCTTCGGGCTGGAGAGCCTCTGCAGCCGGGGTCATGGTCAGGGAGTTCGTGGGGCAGACGCGGGAGCAAAGGGTGCAACCCGTGCAGTCAGAAGCAGACACCTGGATGATGAACTTCTTGCCCTGCCAGGTCTTGTGCATCTTGCTGGCATCTGCGGACTTGAAGCTCTCAGGAGCACCCTCCAACTCAGCCGGGTCAACCATCTTGGCACGGAGAGCGGCATGCGGGCACACGGTGGTGCACTTACCGCACTGGATACAGGCCTTGCTGGTTTCCGTCTTCTCCGGCTGCCACACGGGGATTTCGAGAGCGAGGTCGCGCTTCTCATACTGCGTGGTGCCGCTGGGGAAGGTGCCGTCTGCCGGCATCTCAGAAACCTTCACGCTGTCACCCTCACCGATGACAATCTTGCCGAGCACGTCGCGCACAAAGGCGGGCGCGTTGGGAGTCAGAGCGTTGGGGATTTCATGACCCGTGATGGTGTTGCCCAGGGGTACTTCATACAGGTTGGCCAGAGAGGCATCCACAGCCTGAATGTTCTTGGCCACCACTTCATCACCCTTCTTGCCGTAAGTCTTCTTGATGGCTTCCTTGATATAGCCGATGGCCTCATCGGACGGAATCACACCGGAGAGGTGGAAGAAGCAGGTCTGCATAATCATGTTGATGCGACCGCCCATGCCGGTTGCCTTGGCCACCTTGAAGGCATCAATGCAGTAAACCTTGATGTTCTTGTCAAGAATCTGCTGCTGCATGCGGGCGGGCAGGCTGTCCCACACCTTCTCTGCCGGTACGGCAGTGTTGATGAGGAAGGTAGCGCCGTTGGCAGCGTTCTTCAGGAAGTCGAAGAGGTTCAGCAGGCTCGGCTGGTGCAGCGCAATGAAGTTGGCGCTGGTGATGAGGTAGGTGCTGTGAATCGGCGTGGTGCCGAAACGCAGGTGAGACACCGTGGAGGAGCCGGACTTCTTGGAGTCATACACAAAGTAGCCCTGCACATACAGGTCGGTGTGTTTGCCGATAATCTTGATGGCATCCTTGTTGGCACCCACGGTACCGTCGGAACCCAGACCGTAGAACATGCAGCGGGTCACTGTGTCTGCCTCCGTGGTGAAGCTCGGGTCATAGGCAATGGACTTGCCGGTCACGTCATCCTCAATACCCACGGCGAAACCGGTCATCGGCTCGTCCTTCTTGAGCTCATCAAACACGCCCTTGACCATGGCGGGGGTGAACTCCTTGGAGCCCAGACCGTATCGACCGCCCACCACCTTCGGCATGGCGTAGGGGAGCGTGCCGGCCACCAGAGCGTCTGCCAGAGCCTGCACCACGTCCTGCAGCAGGGGTTCGCCCTGGCTGCCCGGCTCCTTGGTGCGGTCAAGTACGGCAATCTTCTTCACCGTCTTGGGCAGAGCGGCAATCATATCCTCTGCCGGGAAGGGACGGTACAGGCGCACCTTCAGCACGCCCACGTCCTCGCCCATGGCCTGCACTGCCTCCAGCGCGGCCTCAGCGCCGGAACCCATCATGATGATGACGCGGGTGGCCTCCGGGGAGCCGATGTATTCCACCAGATCATAGTAGCGGCCGGTGAGGTCACCGAACTTCTTCATGGTGGCTTTCACGATACCGGGAACGGCATTGTAGTACTTGTTCACGGTTTCACGTCCCTGGAAGTACACGTCCGGGTTCTGGGCGGTACCGCGAATCACCGGGGCATCCGGGTTCAGGCCGCGGGCGTGGAACTCATCCACCAGCTTCTGGTCGATGAGGGCGCGGAGGGTATCATCGGTAATGTCGGCAATCTTGCCCACCTCGTGAGAGGTGCGGAAGCCGTCAAAGAAGTTCATGAACGGGATGCGGCTCTCCAGCGTGGCAGCGTGGGCAATGGCGGCCATATCCGGGGCTTCCTGGGTGCTGGCTCCGCAGAGCATGGCAAAGCCGGTGGAACGGGCGGACATCACGTCGCTGTGGTCGCCGAAGATGGAAAGACCCTGGGCAGCCAGAGCACGGGCGGCGATGTGGAAGACGCAGGGAGTCAGCTCGCCGGCAATCTTGAACATGTTCGGAATCATCAGCAGCAGACCCTGAGAGGCTGTGAACGTGGTAGCCAGAGAACCAGTCTGCAGAGCGCCGTGTACGGCACCGGCTGCACCGGCCTCACTTTCCATTTCCACAATACTGGGGACCGTTCCCCAGAGGTTCTTGCGATCTACGGCGGTCCACGTCTCTGCCGATTCACCCATCGGAGAGGACGGGGTGATGGGGTAGATAGCGGCCACTTCCGAACAACGGTATGCCACGGAGGCTACAGCCTCGTTGGCATCAATGGTGCTGTATGTAGTGTTCATTTGCTATAATAGTGAATGTTGAAAAATCAGGTGACGGGTGGAGACAGTACTCCCCCAACGGAAGCAGAGCTTCACTCGGAGTATACTACACCCCCGGGCGTGTAAAATCAATCGAAAAAGAAAAAAATCCCGCATTATGTCCGAAATGTTACTGTTTTGGCGGAGATAGAGCGTGGTGAAATAATCCGATTACGCTCTGTTGAGGGTATTGTCAGCTGTCACTGGGGGGCATGGATGATGTGCAAAAGTTCCTCCTGAGTCCAGTAATCCTTGTTTTTTAGCAGTTGGGCAATATACGCCGAGTATACCTGGCCTCCCTGGATACTCATGTGTTGGGGGGTGTCCGAGTATGCATCGTTGTTTTCCCATGTACCCAGATGGGGATCGCGTAATACCGGGATGCCCAATTTAGTCAGGTAGAGTGCAGTCTGCGCATAGGTCTGTCGGAAAATTGAGGAGCGACAGTGTCTCGGTAGATATACGATTAGGTTGGCTCCGCGAGTGTGGCATGCCCTCTTTGTTTGTTCTATTAGGGAAGCAATGCCGGAGAAGTGAGTAATAGGTGTTTTCTTGATTTCTTGTGGAGATTTTGAAGGCGATATATGTGTTTTGCGGATGAATACTTCGACTCGACCGCTTTCACTTATTCTCGCATTTTCTTTACATGAATATCGATAGATGCAACGAGGGCGCGTTAATATGCGAAGGATATGAGTGCTGTAGCATGAACTATCACCGAAGAGTAAATGGGAAATGTTGTAGGCATTGGGTAAAACGATACCATCGGCAAACATTTTGGAGCCTTGCTGAGTATAGCAAAAATTAACGCCACCGTGAGAGGAATTTTCTCCAATGGAGGTTACGTCTGGGAACATACTTAACACCAGTGTGTCCCCTTTTTGAAGGAAGTCTAGGGCGATTTGGATGTTGCACCTGGTTCCATTACCTGCTTGAGTAGCGGCATTAATGGCTCTTATTCCGTGCTCTTTAAGCATGGATAAGGGTTCGATACTCATGCGCACTTCAGAACCTCCGGCAAATACGTAACAAGGTTCTCCCTGCCTGCGAATTTTTGTTTCCCATTGCCTAGACGTCGACAGACAGTCGCTGAAGAACAGGCTGTCCGGACGAAGGTGATGCTCATAAGTTCTGTTAATGAACAGAGATAGCAGCAGGCTCACAATGAGGTAAATGAGGACTTTTTTCAGCATATCAGAAAGCAAAGTAAATGAATTGCGATTGCTTTTGAGAATGAAGCATAAAGATGAGCAACAGCATGCATCCGCAAGCCGCCGGATTCAGTAATATCTGATACGGATGTCCATATTTTTTTATAGAAATATATTCTAGGAGGATGATAACAAGGGATAAGAAACAGAAGACGATTAAGTGTGACCCTTGCGTGGCATTGTTTTGCATGAGGGAGATAAAGTCGCCGGCATCGTAGGCTGATGGAGAAAGGATGGTAAGGAGGTTGCTATATACGATAGACATGTTTGTCTCATAGAAGAACATCCAGATGAACATCATGGTACAAATGGTTATTCCCCAGCCTATAAGAGAAGGAAGGGTGCGACCTGATTGTCGATAAATGCGGTGAATAACCATGGTAACACCTGCCAATGTACCCCAGATGATAAAGTTCCATCCGGCTCCATGCCAAATGCCGGATATCAGGAACATGAAGACGATGTTAAAAAACCAGAAGCGAGTGCGACTGCCTCCCAGAGCGAAGTATATATAATCACGAAACCAAGTGGTAAGGGATATATGCCATTTGCGCCAGAAGTCTGTTACATTGCAGCATGTATACGGACTCATGAAATTGAGGGTGATGTTAATGCCCAATGCTTTGGCAATCCCATAGGCTGTCAGTCCATAGCCTGCAAAGTCAAAATAGATTCGAAACCCGAAAGCTATGTTATTTCCCCATACCTGGAAGGCATTATGCCCATCGTATCCGATATGCATGGCGGTAGCCAGGTTATCGCCCAGTACCATTTTGAAAAATAGGCCGAGGATAATATAGAAAATCCCTTGAGCGGTATTGGACGAGTCCCATTTCAGATGCAGATTGGTCACCTGAGGCAGGAGGCTGTCTCTGCGTTCGATGGGACCAGCCACAATCTGAGGGAAGAAACTACAGAAATTCATGTAATCAATGAACGTCGGAATTTCCTGATTGCGTTTCAGGGTATCGATACAGAATGCAATTGTTTGGAAAGTGTAGAACGAAATTCCTATCGGAATAACTAAATCGCGAAAAGTATCCCAAGGTAAGCCTATCACGTCTCTGATGATGAAATTGGCGTATTTATAGTACGTGAGCGGAATAAGGAGAATAATGATAAGAAAGATAAGTATAGTTTTTCTTTTTATATTTTCTGTTTTGCGAGCACAAATACATCCGAAATATGCCAGTATGGTGACGAATAAAAAAATAAAAAGAGTCTCAGCGCTGGCTGTGTATAGTAAGGTGAGACTCAGTAAAAGAAGACAGGATTTGGTATACCGGGCTCGACGAATGGAACGCTCTTCTAGCCGGTTGACCAGATAAATGACGGCCATAGACGGCAACATAATGAGCCAGAATGTGCAGGTCGTAAAATCCATTTCGGTGATATACGGATGGTGCGAAGAGTATAAACTATGTTGGTAGGGAAGTCTAGCTTTTGTTGCGGTATGATTGATGGTACACCTCGATGTGTAGGTGAAGCACGTTGAAAATGATTGCTAGCTTATCAGAGGGCGGGGCCGTAGTCGTTGCTGCCTGATTGTGACGGCAGCAGGCAGATGGCGAGATAAATCAGAGTACACAGCCAGCCCCAGACGCTGCTGATGGTTATCAGGAGCAGTAGGAATTGGTTTGGGGGTATCTGGATGCTGAATAATAAGGGGAAAGCCAGTGTTATGCATCGCCCGGAGGCTCCGAGCAGGTAGAATGCAGCAGAGAAACCTACATCGTGCAACCGGCGGATAACAATCGGTCCCAGCAGCAGAACGCTTGAAAGGAAAAACAACAGGTTAACCACTTGTGCATCGTGTAGAGGTGCGGAGAAACCGGGAGGATACAGCATCATCAGCGGGGCACGTTTGAGGAGCCATAGTCCTGTCATGATGGGGAAATACGTGGCGACAAAACGTCGACGAGAGCATCTTCCCTTCAGGGAAAACCATCCGGAATGGTGAAGAAGGTGAGCAGAATTGTTACTATTCATGCGGTATGGGTCATCCCCGGTTTGATTTGCCGGAGGCGGTGATGATGCGGAATTGCAGTACCTTTGTCTGAGTGGCAGCGTGGTTCAGAAATCGGTCTCCACGCGGGCCGGATTGCTGAATGTACTTTGTAAGAAAGGCACGCAGAGCCGCGTTTTTTTGCTCTTCATCCGACACGAGAGTGACTTCGCCGTGCAGCAACAGGCTTTCGTAGGCGGTGGAGAATGCATCCGGTAGCACGCGGTGGTCTCCGGTGATGACCAGGCATGCGCGGGGGTCTGCCGTCAGACAGTCCAGCTTGTATCCCTCCGTTGCACAGTGCAGGTAGACGGTTTCAGCCCCATCCCATACAAAATGGAGTGGTACACCGTATCCTCCTCCGGGTAAGGCCTGCATACAGAGTACGCCATATGCAGCATTCTCCAATAGACGGAGAGCTTTATCCTTGTCCAGATGGCGATCTTTTCTGCGAATGTTCCCGTTGTCGTAGCGCATGTGATTGCCGTTTGTTGCTCGTTGTGCCTCAGTGTGCCATCTCTGGTAGAGTTTGTCAATGAAAACCGCCGCACTGCGGAGATGCAGAGCGGCGGTGGAAAATACCTTTTGTCGCAGTTTAACCGTGCATTACAGCAGGGAGAAAGCGATGTTGAGACCGGCTGTCACGATAGACACCATGCTCATGAGCTTGATGAGAATGTTCAGGGAAGGACCGGAAGTATCCTTGAAGGGGTCACCCACGGTGTCACCCACAACAGAGGCGTCGTGAATGGGCGTGTGCTTGCCGCAGAAGGAGGCATCACCCGTCTCGATGTACTTCTTGGCGTTATCCCAG
>JAFQSQ010000008.1 GCA_017409465.1 Akkermansia sp.
CTCCCTCTCCCAAGTCCTGCTACAGCATTGCCCAATTATGGGCAATGACGAACTACAAAATCGATTTTTTACAAAAAATCGAATCTTGCTCAGATTATAATTGACTTCGTCATTCGTCAATCGTACTTCCCTACAACTTCCCATCGACCGATCAATCTTTCATTGCCGGAACAATATTCCCGCTCCGATGAGGGAAACCACGTGTATCCCAAAGTATGAGGAAAATGGCTTCTGTTTATTCGCAGCGCGCCCGCGACGGTTACAATACAGCCGTACTTTATACTTGAAAAAGGGCGACATCTGGGGTAGACTCCCGCCATGCGATTTCTGGCTGTTATCACCTCGCTCTGCGCCGCTGCCATCCTCAGCACCTGTGCGCCCGCACACAGTGCCTACATAGCCGACATGCCGTATCGTCCGCAACAGGCATCCCGCTATTCGGGGCTTACTCCGGCCTCACCTCAACACCAGGCTACCCCCATCCCCTCTGCTGCCAGACACATAGCGCGCCCCATCCCCTCTGCCGCCAACCCTATCCGCAACGACCTGATTCCAGAGAAAGCGGCTCCGCGTCCCAACTGCGCCGCCGTTTGCGTCATCGACCCGAATTCGGGTAAGATTCTGTATGCCTACAACGAACACACCCGCCGCCAGGTAGCCAGCACCCAGAAGATTGTGACTGCCCTCTGCGTGTGCGATGAGAAAAATCTGGATAAGATGGTGACCATCCACTCTTCTGACTGCAAGGCGCCTCCCATTCGTCTCAACCTCAAACCCGGCACCCAGTACAAGAAGAGCGAATTGCTCAAGGCCATGCTCATCGGCAGCTTCAACGATGTAGCCCTGACCCTCGCCCGCGACACCGCCGGCAGCGTCGATGCCTTTGTGGACCGCATGAACAAGCGCGCCAGGCGTATGCGCATGAAAAACACACATTTTGCCAACCCCAATGGGTTGCCCGCAGAGCAATACTCCACGGCCTACGACATGGCCAGAGCCGCCTGCTACGCCTACCACAACCCCATCATCCGTCAATACATCAACATTGCCTCCTATGATTTTGTCAAGGCTGACGGTCGGGTGCGCAAGATGAACTCCACCAACCGCCTGCTGCGCACCCACCCCTGGGTCTATGGCATGAAAACCGGCTATACCAACGCTGCGGGCAAATGCCTGATTTCGTGTGGAAGCCATAATGGTAAGGAGGTTATCGTCGTCGTTCTGGGCAGTACAAGCTCCAGAATCTGGGGAGAATCGCTCAAATACCTCAAGTGGGCGCTTAACATTGCCTGATTAATTGCAAAACCTGACATTTTTTCCTTTTCTTACCGGCGCAAAGCGGCTATAATACCCGCTGTATAGCGGTAGAGATGGCATCGGGAGAGAACAGAAAACGCAACAGAAAAAGAGCGGGCAAGGATCGCTCTCTGTGGGGGTCGCTGTTCAAAAAAGACGATGAGCCGCAGGAGGATTTCATGCGGCACTCTTTCTTCCGGCAGGAGGAAGAGGAGGATACTCCGCGATTCTCCCCCTACAACGCGCTCACCCTCTTGTGGAAAAAGTTCAATTTCTGGACGACGACGGCCATCCTGCTCTTCCTCTCATTTACAGCCGTATTGCTGATACTGCTGATTAACATGTGGCGCCCGCAGGATTTGAAAGACATCGCCGGCTACACCGACAATGGCACTACCCGCGACTTATCAGCCCTGATACGCAATGCCAACGGACACGAGATTTCCTTCACAGAGGCCGAGCTCAACCGCTACCTGCGCGACACCTGCCGACTGCGCCAGACCGGTATTTTTTCCATCATTGCCAAATGTCAGGGGGTGGCCATTCGCATTCACGATGGCTACGCCGAGGTGGTAATCGACCGCATCATCGGAGCCAACATCCACCAGACAACCACGGTCAACCTCACCTTCAGGCGGGTGATAGAACACGGGCGCCCACGTCTTCAGGTTGATTTCAACGGCGGGCCCCCTCTGCTGAACAATATGCCGCGTGGCGGCTCCATCGGCCAGGTCAGTGTGCCTCAGCACCATATACGCATGCTCAAACCGGCGCTCGAAACGCTCGTTGCCTGCTATCCCGATATCGTGGAGCAGATAGAGCTCTACGGCTACTGCCCCGAATTCTCCAAATCGGGGGGGATGGAAGGGCGCATACGCCTGGTTCCCTACACTTTCTCAACACATCAAACACTCTAATCAGACATCACAACTAACACCATCATGAACGCACGTCGTATTCTCATGCTTATCCTGGCTGTCGGGTGTACCGCCACGCTCAATTCCTGCATCTTCCAGCAAATCGCCAGTCGATTTGTTCGTGACGTCTATCCCGGTGATCGCCCGCCCCATGTCATTGCCGACATCAACGGTAAGCCCGAGCATACCAGATGGATCAAGGCCAACCCCAACGATCTGCCCCCCTCCGGCTATCTGCATGGCAAGGTCGAATACGCAGAAGACGGCTTGCCCTACAGCCTGCCCTGCGAGTTCTCCAACATCCTGGTGTCTCCCTACGCCCCCAATTACCAGCTCGATTACACCAACTGTGAGGCAGGGCAGAAAGTGTGGGATCCCTACACACGCAAAGCTTTCTACATCAATCGTCACTACACTATCAACTAACCTCTGCTCCAATCTATGGCAGACAAAACACAGAAGAAGCCGAAGGCCTCCTTCCTGCAACACCTCGGATTGTGGGGTTACAAGCTGTTTTGCCTCTGCTTAAGGCTGACAGATATCCGCCTTGTAGCCACCTTTGGTCGCATCATCGGGTATCTGGTGTGGATATGCTCCTCCGACCGGCGCAAAATCGTTGCGCGCAACTTCCGCATCATCGTCTCCCCGAGTCTGCGGGCAGATAAGCTCAACGCGATGGTACGCCGCAACATGGTGCGCACCACGATGAACCTCGCCTGCTCTCTGCGCACCGGGCTGATGAGCGACAAGGAGATGGCTCGCTCTATCCGGATGGAGGGGGCAGACCACTTCGAAGCCTGCGGGATGAATGGGCACTGCGTCATCTCCTGCATCCCCCACGCCGGCAACTGGGAGATTCTGGCGCGTATCCGCCCGCATTTCAAGAAGGTGGAGCACTTCGGCTCGATGTATCGGCGCATGAGCAACCCCCTGCTGGAAGAGCTGGTGTACAAATCGCGCACGGCCTACGGCTGTGAGATGTTCAGCAAGGAAGACGGCCTGCGCAGTGTGCTGAAACTGGCGCGAACAGGCGGATTACTGGGTGTACTGAGTGATCAGTTCACACAAGAGGGGCTTTTCCTGCCTTACTTCGGCAAGGTCACGGGCGTCACCCCCCTGCCCGCCCTGCTCTATAAGCGCTGCAAGGGTAAGGGGCATCTCTTCTCAGTCTTCACCCGCAACACCAGACTCGGCTGCTGGGACGCCGTCCTGGGACGCGAGATGACACTGCCGGAAAAATGTGACACCATGGCCGAAATCACCATGGAGGTCAACAAAGCCCTCGAAAAGGTTCAGCTGGAGGATATTCTTGACGGTTTCTGGATGCACCACCGCTGGAAGTGCACGGCCGACTTCGCTCCCAGGCAGGATGACGAAGTGACCGTGGTGGCAAAGGCCAACGCCAGATTGCCCTTCCGCATCATCGTATGTCTGCCGGAAACCATCGACGAAGCCCTGCAGACCGTTCCCATGCTGAAAACACTCAGCAACTGCCGCTTTGATGCCCAACTCACGGTCATCTGCCCCGAAGCACAGCAGGCGTTCTGGAAGCAGGAGCCCTACATACGCCACGTTGTCACCTCTGATACCCCGAAATCAGCATTTGAGCAGCTCGAAGAGGAAGATATCTACAAGGATGGCCCCTTCGACGTACTGTTCATGCTGAGCGACAACCGCAAGCTGTTCCGCAACCTGCGTCAGCTGGAGCCCATCTACATGAGCACCTATGCGGACAATCCCCTCTGCCGCAAGTATAAGCGAGCATTCCGCACACGATTCGAACGGACAGAAGACATCCTGCAGCTGCCCCGCCCGATGCAGCACCTGCGGCTCCTGCAGTCAGCCCATGGTATCGCGCCCGGTTATGCCGACATCAGCAGCCGCGAGGGCAACCCCACCGCCACCGCCTGCTTCATCGCTCCGTTCTCATCGCTTGGCAGTGCTGACTGCTGGCCGGAGGACAGGTGGCAAGAGCTTGTCAGCAAACTACCGCAGGGCAACACTTCGCTCCTGGCGCTTCCTGCCAACAGCAAGGAGGCAGCTGAGATGGCGGAGCGTCTGGGTATCCCCTGTGTCTGCGCGGCTCCGGAAGCTCTGGCGGAGCACCTGGGGCCCGGCACGCGGCTCTATGCAGTCGATGGTGACCTGCCGCAACTGGCAGCCCACTACGGCAGTGCCTGTACCGTGCTGATGGGCAGCCGAGCCCCTGAGCAATACGTTCCCCTCGGCAAGAACATCAAAGCGGTGAACAATCACACTCCCTGCCATCCCTGCTACCGCAGCAGCTGTGACCAGGGCAGCGACCACTGTCTGTCGGAGCTCAGCGCGGACGACGTCCTGAACGCATAAGCCCCCAGAGCCCGAACCAGGATAGCAACAGGCATCCACCCATGCCCGGCAGAGGTAGCAGAAATGCCATCACCTCGCCGGGCAGATAGCATACCGACCCCGGCAACCACAGCACCACCAGGTGCTCGCCCACCCGGGGCACCTGCTCCGTACGCGCATAAAATGATGAGGCAGTCACTACCGGTTCATCAGCACTCTGTGGCAGTAGCCGCAATCGGTAGCTTGTTCCCCGCTGCGTCACATCGCTATCCCACACGATCTCCTGCACTTCGGCGCGCTCCTGAGTACCCCCGGCCGCTACCTCCAACGGCACTCGGCTGATGGGTACCAGCCAGACTGCCGCGACCATGCCGCCCAGCAGCAGCCCCGCGCTGAAAAGACGGGATGCACCCACGGCCTGTTCGGGGCTGAGGGGGCGCTGCTCGTACAGTCCGCTACCGGGATAGTGCAGCTCCAGATCCCGCAGGATGCTCGCCATGGCGTAGGCTGAATCCGTGTGCAGCACCGTCGCATAACCGACAGTTCCATCCGGGCGCCGCAGCACCAGACGCAGCGCCAACAAATCGTCCCCCGACCTTTCCCAGTCAAAATGGCGCACCTGCTCTGCCAGCCAGACCCGGCGGCTCAGCCGATGCCCCCACAGATAACTGCTGAGCACCACCCCGACATGCTCTACCTGAATCACCCTCTCAGCAAACAGACGGATGAACAAGACAGTCCCCGGCCAGAGCAGCAGCAGACTGAATGCCCCCAATATCAATGGCACATCCCAGTTCGGCGCACAGAAAGCATAGAACACGCCCAATGCCCCACTCACCAGCAGCAGCAGCAGGCAGGCACCGCCCAACAGCACATATCGCGGCTGTCGAGTTGGCAGGCGATGCAGCATAATCAACTCTCCTCCCCGGGCAGCATGAACAAAAGCCTATCCAACCCGTGTCGCGTTACCTCGTTCCACAAGGCCTTCTCCTGGGCCGATATCTTCTCCACCCGCTCTTCGGCCGACATCCGCTCGACGGCCTCATGCCCGTAATTCTCTACCAGGCTCTGCGTAGCCATCCGCCCCACCAGCTCTTCCCAGAACACGCTGTCCCTGTACTCATCCAGCACATCGGAGTAAAAGGCTCCGTCAACGTAGGAACGTTTGAAAAACCAGTATCCGCAATCCGGGTTCAACTCCATATCCCGAGCGATGGCCGGGACGGTACGCGCAGCCTTGAGCAGCGATACCAGAAGCCGGTGCCAGGCGTCTGCCCGGGCATCGCGGGTATCCGGCATGGCCTGTCCCAGCAGCGTCAGCGACATCGCGCTGATCTCTGCGAGTCGGCGCATCTCTGCTTCGGTCAATTCGAGTGTGATTTTCGGCATGATCGGTGTCAGATAAGCCCCAGCTGCATACGAGCCTCTTCCGTCATCATATCCTGATTCCACGGCGGATCCCAGACAAACTCCACATCCACCGATTTCACTCCGTCGAGCGCGGAAATGTTGATTTCAGCCTCAGCCATGATATGGGGGCCCATGCCACAGCCGGGTGCCGTCAGCGTCATCTGCACATTCACCTGGCTGCCGCCCTCCTTCTGCGGGATGACCTCGACCCCGTATATCAGCCCGAGGTTCACGATATCAACCGGGATTTCCGGGTCATAGATATTCCCCAGCACCTTCCACACACGCTCCTCAAGCGTCAGGTTCTCGTCCGACTCCACCACTGATTCTGCCGGCGGGATGATACCGCATTTGGCGGCTTCCTCACGCGAGATACGCACCAGCCCGATATCAGAGGCGGCTGTAATATGGTTGCCCAGCATCTGGGTGATGTAAATCCGCGATCCCTCGGGGAGAATGACAGCATTACCCCCGGGTATCTGAATGGCGGCAGCCTCCGCTTCTGTAATCACTTCCTGATTCAGCATAGTGTGCAGAGCATTATGGCAGAAAATACCCTACTTGCAAGGCAAATCTCCGTACACTGTCACTAAAAAATCAGTGTCCACAACCAGCTGACGCAATCCCGCACCAGTGCATAGAGATTCTGTGCACAAAGACTGAAATCTGCCATGTAGCCCTCAAAGCTCAGCACATCAAAGCAACAGAGTATCCCCAGCAGGATACCCACATTCATCAGCATAATCAGCAGGATGGAGAACACCAGGCCATTCTCCAGCATATCCGGCTGCTCGCGCGGGATAATCCACACCGTCCAGTACAGGTGGAATACCCACCAGAAACCAAGCCCGCCATAAAACCACGGAGCATAGGCGCCAAAGGGGTAGAAATAGTTGGCAATGAAGAGGATGCCTGTCCAGCAGAGCATCCAGAGAGGCACAAAATAGGGAGACAACGCGATGAAGAGGTTATCCGCATCCGTCTCCACATACCCGCCGCTCATATCCACATGCACCGACTGCACCTTGCCAAAGCTGACCAGAGCCGCCAGGGCATGCGTCAGCTCGTGTCCCAGGACGTACACGTAGACCAGAATTTTCTCGGCTACCAGCGAGAACTTCAGCGAGGCGAACAGCAGGCCCCCCATCAGGGTGAACCACACCGGCTCGGACAGCCAGAAGCTCAGCTCACCCATGGTGGGGGCCGCATGGTAGAGCTGCAGCAGCAGGGCAAATATCATCACCACCGAAAGCGGCAGCATCACCAGCAGCGCCAGCAGCAGGCGTATGGCCCGTTTCAGCCCGTGCGCCGGCTCCCAATCCGCCACCGCGGCTCCGGTGTAAGAATAATCGGCCACGGCCATATTGCGCAGGTACTGAGCGCGAGCCCGCGTGCGGTGGAAGAGGTTACGCACCGGCTGCAGCTGCAGGTGCTCTACCTCATGGGGGTTGCGCACCTCCAGACGCCAGTCTCCGTGCTGACTGGCATCTGCCGGTTTCCGCCGTCGGGCGGCAGCTGAGGTGCTGCGTTTTTTCATCTCTCAGCAGGGCGAATATCCTGTATTGATATGGCGACAGAGGTTCTTCCGCGCCAGACATTCCGGTCTATGGTAAAGGCGATATCCCACGGTGGATCCGGCAGCTGGACGTTACCTCCGTTGAAATACATGGCATCACACTCGCACGTCCCCTGACGCAGCGAGAGCCTCAGGTGGTTGCCCTGGAGGTGTCGTGGCGCATCCGTCAGCATCACATTGCGGCTCATGAATACGGGCTGCGGGTTGGAGTTACCGAAAGGCTCCAGCTGTTCGTAGCTGTCCAACAGACCGAGCGTCAGCTCCGGGAACTCGACTTCTGCATCCACCGTCAGCATCGGTTTCAGCTGGTCTTCCGTAGTCGATTCCCGGACATAGCGGTCAAACTTCTGCCGGAAAGCATCGATCATATCCTCGCGAATCACCAGCCCGGCCGCCATTTCGTGACCGCCGCCCGAGATGAGCGTGTCGGCACAGTGGTGAATGGCCGCTACCAGCGACACCCCCGGCACAGAACGCCCTGAGCCCTTGCCGATTCCGTTCTCATCCAGCGAGATGATGAACGTCGGCTTATGGTAACGCCGCATCAACAGCGAGGCGACAATACCGACTACCCCGGGATGCCAGGTGCGGGATCCCAGCACGATGACCCGGTCTGTGCGGGGGGAGAACTGCGACTCCAGCATCTCCATAGCCTCCTTGCGGATTTTTTCTTCCTCCTGCTGTCGCGCCCGGTTGTGAGTCTCCAGCCGCAGTGCGAGCTCCATGGCGCGGGCAGGCGAGGTCGACATCAGCAGATGCAGTGCATCCATCGGGCTGTCCATACGACCGGCCGCATTCAAACGCGGCCCGATGCGGAACGAGACATGACTGGCGCTGGGGCGACGGTTCAGCTCCGTTACCTGATTGATAGCCTGTATACCGATATTCCCCCCCTGCTCCATGATTCGCAACCCATGGCGGGTGAGCAGGCGGTTCTCGCCGACCAGGGGTACGATATCCGCCACCGTGGCTATCGCGACGACATCCAGGTACTTCTTGAGGTCAAAATCCGGCAGCCGCCGCCGCTTCAGCAGCGCATGCGCCAGCTTGAACACCACCCCGGCGCTGCACAGATAGGTGAAAGGGCTGTCTTCTTCCAGCTTGGCATTGACTACCGCCACCGCCGCCGGGCGCCCATGCGGGCCACCCTCGTGGTGGTCCAGGATGACGACATCCACCCCCATGGCTCGCAGCTGCTCCACCTCATCGATCGATGAAGTCCCGCAGTCCACTGTTATCAGCAGCTGCGGCACCTCTCCACAGACCTCCATGGCATGGCTGATGCCCTCGTCGCTCAGCCCATAGCCCTCGCGGGTACGCACGGGAATGAAATAATCCGTGCGAATACCGTAGGCACGCAACACATTGTAGAGCAGCATGACCGAGCTGACCCCATCGACATCATAATCACCATAGATACACACGTGCTCCCCACGGTCTGCCGCCTGCAGGATTCGCTCCACCGCCACGTCCATCTCCCGTAGCAGAAAGGGATCCTCCAGATCAGACAATCGGGGTCTCAGGAAGCGTATTGCCTCATCACGGCCGGCAATGCCCCTCTGCGCCAGCAAGCGCCGCACCAACGGAGGTAGTTGGGCGTTAAGCTCCCGGCCAAAATCTGCATTCCCATCCGTCGGGCGCAACTCCCAACAGAACTTCATACTCATGCCGATGACTCTACCATCTCCGAGTCTCAACGTCAAGATTGAAGTGCTCCCTCCTCCCCTCTTCACGCCGGTGCGTCCTTCACCACTCGCGTCAGCGAGTTCTTCACCCAAATGCCGCCAGGCATTTTTCTTCACCACTCGCGTCAGCAAGTTCTTCACAGCCGCCGCACGGCGGATTCTTCACCGTGAGCGCCAGCGAACTCCACCCCGCCTTGCCAACGGCAAGATTTCGCCCGACAAATCCGGAGCCGGGAATGCAGCGCCATCAATTCAGGCCATGCATGATACCGCCTGCCATACGAACGCTGCATTCTGCATGATTACCCTCTATCGCGAGCATCGCATCCCGCTGTACAGCCCCGCGACTATCAGCCCCGTCACCACAACGGAGAGCTCAGCCAGCTCCTCCCACACCATCAGCGCTCCATCTGTTTCGCACACACGGGCGATGATGATTTCCGTCAGCAGGATACCCACACACCCTATCGGCAGCGGCCTCATGCGAAGCACCTGCGGGACTCTCACGAATAATTTTCGGACAAAAAACCACAGCACCGTCACCGCGATGAGCACGCCATAGCACGTCTGAACCACCCAGCCATACGGAATTTCGCTCCATTTATAGAAACGTACCGATGAGTCAGGATAGGCGAAAAACAACGTACGCCCGCAGTTAATCTCCCTCAGCATCAAGAGCAGCATCACCGCTGCACACCATAAAAAAAACTCCCTGTATTGCGTTGCCCGACAACACAGAAAGACGATTCCCCCCATGCATGCCAGCTGCAGATACTCCACCGGACCATTCTCATAACACCAGCTGACAGGCATCCAGAATCCGGCCAGGAAACACAGTACACCGCTCCACAGAGCCAGATGCATCGCAGGCGACCATCGACAATCCACGTTATACTCTCCAAGTATCATTTCATCCCATGGGGCGTCTTACCCCGGGAGTCTGTTATAGCTGTTTCTCGTCGCATTGTCAAGAAAAGCCCGTCCCCGGCGGTATCGTTTCCCACACGTGTCCCAACGATTGGGGAGACGTTGATTTACGATTGACGATTGACGAATTTGCAATTCCGCTCGCTCTGCTCGCATAAGGAACGATAAGTGACGCTTAGCGTTAGTTGAAAACATCTGCGCGTAGCGCAGCAAAGGTTGAATTCGTCATTCGTAACTCGTCAATCGTAAATCCCGCCAACTTCCCATTGGGCGTATCGGCAAAACAACATCCTATAATTACCGGAGCAATAATCAGCCGTACCGTTTGTTTCTCTGTCGTGCCTGATGCGGGAAGGCGGGCGGAACCTCCGGGCGGCGGCGGGGGAAATCATCCTCTCTTCCTGATTGACGTGCAGGGAGAATCCCTGTATACTGACTCTGCTCCGGGGTGGTATGGGGCGTATGCAGCCCACGTGCTGAAGTCCTGTCTCTGAGCGCCTGATTGCTACAGTGTATGAAACGCAAGAGGACACAACAACGGCAGCTTGATACCAAGCAACAGATGCGCATCAGAAAGCGCATCCGGCTACAGCTTTCGTCCGAGCCGCAGCTGATGGATGCCGTAAGCAATCAGAACCTCCGGCATGTGGCGCAACTCATTGCGAACGGCGCCGATGTCAACACGCGCGATGCCTGCCATTACACACCACTTGCCCTGGCGGCGTGGAGCGGTCAGGTCGAGGTGCTGCAACTCCTGCTGCGAGCAGGAGCCTCCATCAGTATCAACCTCCGCGACCGGGACGAAGGCATCACCCCCCTGCATGCAGCGGTCATCGTTTGCCGCGAGTGGGAGTCAAGCGCACCCGACAACGTATTCCACCTGATTGCGGCCGGGGCTGACCCCAACATCCCCGACCGCGATGGCTGGACTCCCCTGCACTCCTGCGCCTTTTATCGACTGCCACAGCTCATCCCCGCCCTGCTCGCCGCCGGGGCCGACCCCACCCGGCGCGACCAACGAGGCCGTACCCCCGCCGATATCGCGCGAGCAAAAGGCTTCTCCGATATCGAGCCCCTTCTTTCTGCCCCATCAGACATCCCATGAAACAAGTAATCCTGACGCTACTGACCATCATTCTGCTGCCGCTGCACACCTTTGCCACTGAGGCCGAGCGAGTACTCCTCATCGGCAACAGCTACACCTATTGCAACGACCTGCCCGGCGTACTCATGGCACTCAGCGAGCAAACCGACCGCCCGCTGCACGTCGAATCCTATACCGTCGGCGGCATGAGCCTGCGAGGCTTTCTGAACACCCCCGCCCATGCCCGAGCCCGACAGATGCTGGAGAGCGGCGATTTCGATTGGGTCATCCTGCAAGACCAGAGCCAGACCCCGGCTTACAGACCGGACGACACCCTGAGCGCCGTCCGCCGGTGGGCTGAAATTGCCGCCGCAGCCGACACCAGAGTCGTCCTCTTTCTGACCTGGGCGCATGCGTACAAGGATAAAGGGAAACTACAGCTCCGCAGCGACATGCAGCAACGAACCGGCAGCACCTATTGCCGGGCAGCCGTTCGTCACAACGCCGCGGTCGCGCCGGTTGGCGAAGCCTGGGCAGCCTGGTACCGCAAACACCCGGATACCCCCCTGCACGTACAGGACGGCTCCCATCCCAACCCCTGCGGCACCTATCTGGCAGCCTGCGTCATCCACGGCACCATCAGCGGTAAAGCCCCGAAAAACCTGCCCGGCACCCTCAGACTCGACTCCCGCCCCCTCATCAGCATCCCTGCCTCTACCGCCGCCGAGCTGCAGAGCGCGGCGGCGTATACCCTGAAGCATTTTACGCCCGCCCGTTATCTGGCAAAAGAAGAAGAACGCGAGGCCGACCTCCTGTCCGTCGAGACCGTCCGCCGGGAAATCACCCGCGGCACCCACATCTCCGACCTCATCAGGCTCGCAGGTAAACCGATATACACCGCCACTCACGGCGGTCAGCACATCTACCAATTCCGCATACGAGGCGGTAAGGAACTCTGCGCCTATTGCAGCAGCCGCGGCATCATCGAGCAGCTCAGCATCGCCTCCCCCGGCTCCATGGCCGAAATCATCGACCTCCGCTAAAGCCGCCATACCCCACACCGCCGCCGACATCTCTTTCGCTCCTCCACTCGCGTCAGCGAGTTCTTCACCCAAATGCCGCTAGGCATTTTTCTTCACCACTCGCGCCAGCGAGTTCTTCACAGCCGCCGCACGGCGGATTCTTCACCGTGAGCGCCAGCGAACTTCACTCCGCCGCCGCTCCTTGCGGAGCTATAGCGTGACAAGCCCGCCGCCGCTGAAGCTTTGGCGTGACAAGCCCGCCGCCCGCAGGCGGCGGATTTCGCCTGAGCGACAGCGAAGATTTCGTCGGTTCGTCAGAACCGATTTCACCTTGCCAACGGCAAGATTTCGCCCGAGCGCAGCGCGGCAAACATTGAATTCGTCATTCGTAATTCGTCATTCGTCATTCCTCATTCGTTCCTCCCCTCGGCTTCAGGCGGGCGAAGCCTCCAGCACCACGACCTGGAAAGGCTTCAGCTTCAGGCTGGTGGAGGTACCGGCCACCGCTTCGGCCGGCAGTGCATCCCCCTTGGGCGAGCTGAGAGCATAACGCAGCGGAGCCCCCGGCGGCAGCTCAAACACAGCAGCGGGGTCGAAGCTGAACTCCTGCTCCGTATCGGAGGGATTACGCAGCACCAGAATCCCCTTGGCCGGGCCCCACGAGGCAAAGCCGTAGGCATCCAGAGCAGCGGGATCGCCGCCCACCCAATGACTGTCTACCATGGTGGCCGCATTGGCGCGGGACCACTTGGCGGCAGCAGCCAGCGTATCCCACTCATGCTCCTGCAGCATCGAGGGCGTGATATAAATCTCCTGCATCTGCGTGCCGAGCCCCAGACCACTCCAGATCTCATCGGCCAGGTCATTCCCCTCCGTTGTCATGAGCCCGCGGGCGCCCTTGTTGTAGATGACGCCGTGGGTCATGAGCGAGTTGATGGGACAGAGCGGCGATATCTTCACGTTATGGGCATAGATCATGGCATCGCGGAAAGTAATCCACTGCTGGCGAGCCGTACCGACACCGCAGAAATCGTGATCCCAGTTGCCGCGCCACACAGAATCCGCGATACCGAACCAGAACGGGCTGGCCCAGGTACCGGTAGTCAGGTTGATATAGATATCCGGGCACTCAGTGCGCAGCTCATCGATGAGAGCAATAGCCGCCTCAAAATCCGAGCCGAAGCGGGATCCGGGGGCGGGGTCAGCCATCCCGGAGCAGCCGTCCAGCTTGAAGTGTCTGACCCCATTCTCACGAATCATGTGCAGACACATCTCGCGGAAGAGCTCGTAGTATTTCGGGCCGGAGAGGGCGAAACCACGCTCATTAGTCTCGTAGCTATCCCCGGCAGCCGCCAGGCGGTTGAGCTTGGGCTGTCCATAGCCCCCCCAGGGAGAGAACCACACGCCGGGAGCTGAGCCATACTGCGCCATCAGCTTGCTGATATCGCGGAACTCATTGGGCAGCTCACCGTGGAACTGCCAGAGCGTCTCCGTGTTGTCCCAGCCGTCATCCAGCAGGAAAGAATCCATCACCACCCCGCGCTTGGCCACCAGCTCCTCACCGAACAGACGCACCGTATCCATCACATCCTTTTCCGAGTAGGGGGTGAAATACCCGATGTCGTACCAGGTATTGTAATTGAGCAGCGGGAAGTACGGGCGGGCACGTTCCTCATTAAGGTAGGCGAGCTGGAAAGTGCGTCGCAGCTGCCCGGCGCTGCAGAAACCCATGACGGCAGATATCGCCGTGGTCGTACGAGCAGGCAGATGCGTGGTGCGCTCCAGCGAGCAGGAAAACCCTTCCGGCGTCACCTCTCCCTTACTCAGCGGGCTTTCCACCCCGGCAAAGAGACGGTTACCCGCCGCTACGACAGGCGCCCCCTTCACCGTTCCCTCCACACGAGCTTCCGGAGCATTCACCGTCAGCAGCGTGATTTTGCGCGCTGGCATCGCAAACTGCATCGGCGTGATATGCAGCCCGGTGCGGAAATAGGGTTGTCCCTCGCGCAGCTCAATCCACCACTCCAGCTTGTAGCCATCCGTCGTCACGGCAAAGGGCAGCGTCGCGCGGCAGCCGGCGCGGCGCTCCACCAGACGGCGAGCGGCGGCATTCGCGGCTATCGGCGTCACACACAGTTCCCCACACATCAGATCCGAACTGCCCAGCGGCAAACACACATCTGTATATTCCTTTTTCGAGCAAGCCTCGTCCGTGCGCGCCTCCTGCAATTGGAGACGGAACACATCCTTACTCAACTCATAACGGCGACCATTGATTTTGTCCCGCACCACCACACCGGCTAAGCGGCGCCCGGCGATGTTGATATCGATACTGATGAATTCGTTCTGAATCATATATAAGACGACGGCTTCTGTTTGCTGTGCTGAGAATACCACAAACCATGCTCCCACACAAGCGTAATCGAGTAAGTACGGTTTCCTCCTCCACTCGCTTTAGCGAGTTCTTCACCCAAATGCCGCCAGGCATTTTTCTTCACCACTCGCGCCAGCGAGTTCTTCACAGCCGCCGCACGGCGGATTCTTCACCGTGAGCGCCAGCGAACTTCACTCCGCCGCCGCTGAAGCTCTGGCGTGACAAGCCCGCCGCCTCTGGCGGCGGATTTCGCCTGAGCGTCAGCGAAGATTTCGTCGGTTCGTCAGAACCGATTTCGCCTTGCCAACGGCAAGATTTCGCCCGACAAAACCGAAGCAGCGAAGAGGCGCTACACTCACTCAACGCCGCCGCTCCTTGCGGAGCTTTGGCGTGACGAGTTGCCGCTGCTTGTGCTCGGCTTACTTTCTCCGGCGGCGTGCTGCCAGTCCGGCCAGGGCTAAGAGACTCAGCGTCGCGCTTGTCGGCTTCCGCCGCCGCTCCTTGCGGAGCTTTGGCGTGACGAGTCGCCGCTCCTTGTGCTCGGCTTACTTTCTCCGGCGGCGCGCTGCCAGTCCGGCGAGAGCCAGCAGACTCAGCGTCGCGGTTGTCGGCTCGGGGATGTTCTGCATGCGAATCATCAGACCGCTTGCCGTCTGGCTGTAGGTGACGGAGGCGTATTTAGCCGCCAGCAGTTCTTGCACCGTTACCTCGCCACTGAGTGTTGCCACTTCGGGGACGTTGAAACTGAGTCTCTGTTCGTCCCAATTCCATACGCCGCTGCGGTTGATCAGAGCTTCTATGGTGAACCCTTCCAGGAAAATGGTAACATTGTTCGTTTTGGTACTCTGAATCAGTCCACCGTCCAGAATGGTATTGCTGACCGTGATGGTTGCTTTCGCTCCATCATCTGACAGGGTCATCCCCTTGAAAATGTCGCTGCTGAAGCTCACCTCCGTGTACGCCAAGTCTCCGGCCGTGACGTCTTCCGTGTAGAAGAACGCAGCTGACTCCTCAGAGTGGAACACAGCATCCTCACCGTAGAGGTAGAGGTCCTCTGCCGTGATGTTGCTCAGCTCAACCGTGTTTTCTGTATTAACGGCGGTAATGGCGGCGTCAGCAATGTGACCATCACTCAGCATGCTGCCGGAGATGGTGATGCCGGCGCTGAGTGAGGCATTGCCACCGTTCGTACTGATGGCGATGTTACCTGCGGAACTTTCCTGCGTCAGTTCGGCAACCGAGCCGTCGTTTACCTTCAGGGCGGTGGCCTGTACCCCCTTGTTGAAGGTGGTGGTCTTGCCGCTGTTGTCCACCGTCAGGTTAAGACTGCCGCCCTCTGTCTTGATGGCGGCGTTTACCGTGGTTGCGGCACCGCTGAGGGTTACGTTCTGTTCACCCGCAGTTGCCTTCAGGTTGCCGTTCCACCCTTTCAGTTCGCCGGAGAGGTTGATGTTCTTACCATTCGTGGCGCTGACCACGAAATCACCCTCACCGCTGATGGCTCCGGTGTAGTTCTGGGTGGTGATGCCGCCTGTCACTTCATAGGCACTCATCTTTTCCGTATTGGTCAGCACGAGCGCAGATTCAATGTTGACGGAATCCGGCTGATTGTCAGCAATCCCCCCCTGCGCATTCCATGTCACAACATCGCCTTTGAAGCCATTGAATGCCACGGTGGATTGATTGTTGCCGTAGAGGGAAAAATCAATTCCATGACCATTTCCGGCGGAAGAGTTCGTCGCGTCAACATTAGTGAGTTCAACCGTGCCCTGCCAAATATGCTCCCCATCGTTCGTTTCTTCACTCAGTCGGCCGAATTTAATCTGGATGTCACACCCCTCTTCCAGAACATAAGTCCCGGTACCCTGCAATGTCAGTGTGTCGCTATTTTTCGTTTTGGAAGCACTGTTACTGTATTGAGCACTGGAGAGCCATTGATTGTCCTGTAATGTGATGGTGGCGTTGAGGCTGCCTCCATCCTGTCGAGATATAAAACTGATATACCCCCTGAAATCAAAGGAATCGATAATGACGTTACCTACAATGTCTTTGTCTCGGGTGGATGCAAACTTATCATTAAACGCACTGGTAATGCAAAGATAACTGGCATAATCAGGTCCAGACCCGGTGGCAAGATACTCATCTGTATTCCCGCCGTCGAGGTAATCAATGTGAACCGTAGCATCCTGATTGAAATCAAGGTAGAAAACTGACGGGGTCAGACCTTGCGTTTGCGGTTCATAAAAAAGATAAGACTTGATAGATGTTGTGCCTCCCAGCACAATTTCGTCATTATCGGAAGAATTGATGTACATCATCACCGTACTGCTGCCAAGTGTAGACAGATTATTGATGTGATGCCCATTTTCATCCGCGCCCAGCGCACCGTTTACAATCAGCTCTGTTTTCTGAGAACTAAATGTAACTGAGCTGAAAGAGGAGATGTCAGCCCCATCTTCGAGATAGAGGTGGAGGTTCTTAGACTCATTTATATCGGTTTCGCCGGGCAGCAGAACTTTGGGTGAAAGATACAGATTTCCCGCAGCTTTGGTTGCTCCGGTCAGGAAGACTTCCAGCGGCCCTTCTGATGTGTCACTTTCGTAGCCTCCTGTGCGCAGAATAACATTACCGTCTCCATAAATGTTGGTAAGCATTTGCCCGGCCGTCAATCCGCTGGACGTGCTGTTGCCGGAGATACACAGAGTACCCTCTTTTCCTACATAGTACGCCATGGCACTGTTTGCCTCAGCATCCACGACCGGACCGGATACGGATTCAAATGAATGATTGCCGACATGGACGGCCTCAGAGATTTTCATTCGTTTATCCGAACTGAGGACAAAGGTGTAATCCGCATCGTTACCGGTATAGTCGGTGTACTTACCCATCACATAGTAGACGGAATCTTCCACGGTCAGATTGAACCCGTTCGTCTTGCTGATTGCTTTCCCGTTGAAGGTGGCCGAGTCTACCGCCGCGAAAGTGCCTTCACCGCTTATTAAGCCGCTGATAACACCGGAGCCGAAGCCATTGACTGTTTTGGTTTGGGCTGTTTCTTCATCAAAAGTGACAGCAAGTTTGGCTTTGTCGCCGGAAGAGATGTTGCCGGTGACGGTCAGAGAGGAGTCTTTGCCGATGATGATGGAGTCAAACTCTTCTGCATTCTTCAGTGTAAGAGTGGAATCGGTGATGTTCAGTATGGAAGTCCCCTCTACATTGGTTGCCGCACCGCCCTTGACCGTTCCGGCATAGTTGCCGCTTGTGATGCCGGAGAATGTAACGGTGGAGTTACCGTTGATGGTATCACTAATGCCGCCGCCGGAGATGATGCTGTCAGCCGTGTGGTTTTTCAGAGCACCGATATCAGTAATCGTTACTGCTGTGTTGCCGGTAATTGTGCCGGCATAACCACCGCCGTATACATTTCCCCCGATGGTGCCACCGTTAATCACCATGGAAGTTGCGCCGATACTATCGGTATCGCCCGTATGAATACCACCCATGATATCTTTGGCGAACGTACCACTGTTGATCGTGGCACTGAACGTTCCGTCGATCGTTCCCTTGTATGCACCTACGACCGATGCAGCGTTGGTATCAGAGAATGAACCGTAGTTCGCATGGGCGGCATCAAACACCAGATTCACATTCCCCGTTACCTTACCCGCATTGACAATACCGAAAACGGTGGTGCCTTTATTTTTTTCATCTGTGTACTTTCCTCCTGTATAATCACCTGTGAATTTGATGGAGGCATTGCCGGTTAAAACGAGAGTGTTATCATCAGTGCCGGGGTTAGCGGCATTACCGAACGCCGCTGCCCAGTTGTTCCCGGTCGAGCCTTCCCGTACAATCAGAGCCGCATTTCCACTCTGCGTTGCCGATGCTGCGAAAACGTAACCAAGATTCCCATCAGTCGCAGTCTTACTCGCCCCGCTAAGACTTGCTACATTGAAGCTGGGTGTATGTTTGTCGTCAGGAGTGTTAATTATAATACTGATTTTGCCGGAAGAATCTGCTACTATGTCCGTGTAAGTAAATGTGGTAATACCTTTGTCACCAGGTCTGTTCTCATTTTCACTGTCCTCCGGGGTGCGTATTCTGGATGCGTAGGTATTTCCTTCACCTTCACTGATTGTATTCCCATTTCCCTCCCCCTCAAAAGGTATGCCGGTGGTGAACGAGAAAGAGTATTTTTCCCCTGCTACCAGATTACTCAGCGTCAGAGTAAGGTTAGTGGATGTGCTCCCTCCCTTGATATAATCGTAGGCCGGCGTACCTTCTGCGGGTATGGTTACAGTATCATCGCCGTCTGCGGTACTCCAGTCGCCGGAACTGAGAGTGTTCGTCCCAGCGTCTGCGGTGATAGTGGCTCTGAAATTACCATCCATGAATGAAACGGTGCGAAGAGCAGAGGCACCACTCAGCAGGCTGTCGGAAAAATCGAAATCGAACGTCGATGAAGGCGGCATAGTCGTGTCAGCTGCAATCGCAACACTCGCCAGAGCCATCAGAAGGAAGAGGGTCTTTTTCATGTGATGTCGGATGGTTTACAGTTAAACTCTACCTCGCCCGGTAGTATGTTATCAGATTATCGCATTTGGAATGCGATTGCAAGAAAAAATCTGTTATTATGTAGAATATTTTTAAATTTGTTTCACAAAAGACAAAAAAATAAACAACTTACAAAATCATGAAAATTTTCAGAAAAAAGCGCCGAGAAGTGCTGGCTTCCCGGGAGTAATTTCGTCCGATTTTTCTTATCTGTAGACAAATCAACCCTCAGGAGCATATCGCATTCCAAATGCGATATGCTGATATTATGCTCCCGGGAGGGGAGTCCTGTTTACACAAAGAGAATCGCATATGAAAAAGACACTTATTCTGGCAACGATGTTGGTGACGCTTGCTCCGGGATACAGCGAGGCAGTCGAGAGCGAGTGGACATGGAACGAAACCCTCTGGGATGAAATAGGGGATATAGGCCATAAAGAGTTCAGGAAAAACTTTGACAACAAGACAAATGACAGACTCACCATACAACTGGGAACAGATGGCACCGAGGTGAATTTGAAAGGTATATCGCTGTGGAACAATGTTATCTGCGAGATAACAGACGGAGGTAATAAGTACGGAGCCATTAATCCGGATGCCGTGGCAGACGATGCGGATGCTGCGGTCAAGACCTATACCTACGGTTCTCTGCAATTAGCTGATAAAGCAACGGTTCGTCTGTCGGCTCAGGGCGAACTCCCCTCCGGAAAACCATATGCAAAATACACCTCAGTCGGTACACTGGGACTGGGAGCCGATGCTACACTGACGCTGTCGGAACGCCAGCTGGAGATAACCGGGCTTCCGTATGTATCGCTCGGAGCGGGTGCTGCAGTGGTGCTGGCGGCACGGGATACATCTGACAGCAATTCCGGCGGCGGTGTGTTGAGCATGGGGGCAGCCAGTGTCAGCGGTGCAGATGCAGTCGTGGTAAAAGGGGTGAATGGTGGAGAAGGCAGGATAACCAATACTTCGGATGCAGTAGCAGAGCTGGGCGGGAGTAATGCGACTAATGTGGAGTACCGCGATGTGAACATCAGGGTACAGGGGAACCAAAGTACGACCACAATAGTGGCGAAGCTTGGCAACGCCGCTATCAACAATCAGACCGAGGGCGGTGAGATTATCCTGACTGGTGGAGCCGTGGAAGGGATGACGGCGGTCACGCAGGTTTCAACCGGGCTCTCCGCTCAGTCCGGCGGCAATGTAACACTGCTGAACCGGGGCAATGCTGCTCAAGGGATGGATGATATCTATATAGGAACGAATCTGAAAGTGTCGACACGACTGGATAGCTCAGAGAGTGAGGCCGGCCTCATCCGAATGAACGCCTACCGCTCAGAAATCGCCGAGGAATTGGATGGAGCAACACAGAAAGACTACGGTTTGTCGACACTCGCATACGCCAAGCTTGATTCGGATCTGGAGCTGGGGACGGGCGATAGAGCCGAGGCTGTACTCTTCGTGCCGACTCTGGAATTGGCAACATACGGAGAGACTGACATGACCACCGGGCTGGGGCTGGATATGATGGGTAACGATGTCACGATTAAACCCGGTGTGCTGATGCTGTCCGGGTACATCGGAGATACACCGGAGGTGGCCTCTGAGTATCTGCTTTTCAGTAATGTGGATTCATTGACGCTCGGAAGTGAGCCATATGATGGCAGATATTTCGACTACACCGAAGGATTCGCAGCGGCAGACTACTTTTCTTCCGATGCCAAGGATGTCCCCCACTGGTATAGCTCTATTGCAGAATTACAAACCGATGCGAACGGCGATGCCTATGGCTGGTTCCTGGAGTATCGGCGGGCAGGAACAGGCGAAAATGGTAACGTGTATCTGGCCTATCGCCCCGCCGGCGAAGCCATCCCCGAGCCGACAACCGCGACGCTGAGTCTCTTAGCCCTCGCCGGACTGGCAGCGCGCCGCCGGAGAAAGTAAGCCGAGCACAAGCAACGGCGACTCGTCACGCCAAAGCTCCGCAAGGAGCGGCGGCGGAAGCCGACAACCGCGACGCTGAGTCTCTTAGCCCTCGCCGGACTGGCAGCGCGCCGCCGGAGAAAGTAAGCCGAGCACAAGCAACGGCGACTCGTCACGCCATAGCTCCGCAAGGAGCGGCGGCGGGCTTGTCACGCCAAAGCTTCAGCGACGGCGGAGTGAAGTTCGCTGGCGCTCACGGTGAAGAATCCGCCGTGCGGCGGCTGTGAAGAACTCGCTGACGCGAGTGGTGAAGAAAAATGCCTGGCGGCATTTGGGTGAAGAACTCGCTGACGCGAGTGGAGAAGAGATAAGTGGCTCGGATGGGGCGACAGCAGGCCGTGGCGCAGGGCGGGTCGGCATCGTGCATGGTCTGAATCGGTGGCGCTGCATTCCCGGCTCCGGATTTGTCGGGCGAAATCTTGCCGTTGGCAAGGTGAAATCGGTTCTGACGAACCGACGAAATCTTCGCTGTCGCTCAGGCGAAATCCGCCGCCCGCAGGCGGCGGGCTTGTCACGCTATAGCTTTAGCGGCGGCGGGCTTGTCACGCCAAAGCTCCGCAAGGAGCGGCGGCGGGGTGAAGTTCGCTGGCGCTCACGGTGAAGAATCCGCCGTGCGGCGGCTGTGAAGAACTCGCTGGCGCGAGTGGTGAAGAAAAATGCCTGGCGGCATTTGGGTGAAGAACTCGCTAAAGCGAGTG
>JAFQSQ010000009.1 GCA_017409465.1 Akkermansia sp.
ATCTTTTTACGGCGATTGCTGCCTTTGTTCATGATAAAATGGATAAAAGAATTTTTTTTCTTATATTCGGTATTTTATATGGAGGAGTTGTACCTCCCATGTATTTTCTCCTTCCGCTACTCTTTCTTAAAGAAAGCAATCAGAACATAGTGAAGGTTGTAGTTTATTGGATTCTAGGGTATTTGGTAGGATTTGCCGTTGCCGAACTTGCGACTTATGTGCGTTGCGGACATCTGATAGAGGTTGCTAGCTGGAGACACCCTAATTATATAACGGATTGGAAAAGTATGTATTTTAATGTGTGTAAAGAGGTTAAAATACTTGTGGAACATGTCAGATTGATGAATTGGCCGGCTCTTGGTTGCTTTATTGCCGCTATTGTAGCTCATATGTGGAATTACAGAGGAAATGTGCTAAGGGGAGGTGTGGTGTTTCTTGTTTTCATGCTAGTCATATTGAGTTCGTATGCCTTGGGTATAGCTACGGGGATTGACATACCGGTTCGCACGTCATGGGGGTTATATTTGGGGGGAGCTTTATTTATTGCTCTTTCGTTTAGACGATACAAATATGTACAAGCAATTGTCCTTCTTCTTGCTGCTAGTTCCTTTTTTGTCTCCTCTTTCAGAGTAATATCGGACAAGAACGTTGCACAGAAAATGGCCAAGGTTAGTTGGGAAAGCACAAATATGCACTCGGCTCAGGTACGTGAGGTTGTTATTTTATCTCATGGTTTGGATGCCTGGTCAAAAAAGATGAATGGGATCGATCGCCATACATTGCTTGAGCCGATGCTGGCTATGGGTATCAAAAGATGTGGCATAGCAGGAGAGGAATACCTTGAGCGTAAGAAGGTAGATGAAAAAAAATTGAAATACTCTAAGGGGGTAGGTTTTTATTATGCTCTATGCAATGGGATATTAATTATGCGAATAGATGAGAGTTTTTTTGCTTAAAATGGAGGATAATATTGTAGCACACGTACAAGAAACGTGTAGATATATGATCCAAAATTTTGCTTGTTAATACCACCGGGTTGCGGTACACTCGCGCACGGAGCTTTTTTTATCTATGTCTGCAAGAGAGTGTCAGTCTGAGGTTGATCTTACCGTTATAACTGTTTGTCACAACTCGATGGCTACGCTGCCGCATTGTGTGGGAGCGGTGCAGCAGCTGATGCTCCAGGGAGAGTTGCGGGTGCAGTACCTGGTGGATATGGATTCAGATGACGGAACGCAGGCTTATCTGGCCGCTGAGCGTGACCGGTGGCATATCTCCGACTATACGAGCGAATCGTTTTCCAATGAGTTTGCCGCGATGAACCGGGGGCTGGAACTGGCTTGCGGGAAGGTTTGTGTGTTTATCCGACCGGAGGATGAGATGATGGTGGAAAATACGGCGGCCTGCTGTGCTCCTATCCTCAGAGGGGAGGTTGGGGCGGTCTTTTCATCGACGTTGATGGTGGATCCAATCAGTGGTCAGGCAGAGCCGCGCAATCCGAATACTGACCATTTGTTCTTGCGGACGCCGTGCCGTCTGCCATCGTTTTTCTGTTCAACGGAGCTGATGCGGCGCTTGGGAGGATTTGACGGTGCTGTGTATCCGGCGCTGGCCGATTGTGACCTCATGCATCGGGTGTTGGGTTCCGGGGAGGAGTATCGAGTGGTGTTGCTGAGTACCTGCCGACACTATCTGCAGCCCGATGAGGATAAGCCGGAGGCGCTTCATCTTGATTTTCTTCGCTTTATCGTTGCACACCGTACAGAGATTCTGCAACAGTGTTGTGAGCATCCGGCCTATGCCATTCGCACGATTCATGAGATTCAACGTCACACCGTTCGCTGCACCTGGCCGCTGGAGCAGAGCATTCTTGACGGCCTCGAGAAGCTGCTGTATGAGTTGCGGGTGAATGTCAAACCTGTCGTGCTCCGTAAAATCTGCCGTCGACTTCGCCGCCGGGCTCTGGTGCAGGGGGCTCTCATCCTGTTCCGAGGTATGGAGCGTGCTCGTGTGACGCTCAAACTCTGTCGAGGGAATTTCTACGTCGCCCGATTGCTTTCTGACCGCTGAGCCCCTTCGCGACTTCGTAAGGAAGGTGAAATGTTGATAATTCCTCTCGGGTTCTGAGGAAACATAGTTTTTTTTGTTGCCTTGGCAGAGGAAAGGTTGTAGTATAGACCGTGAGATAGAACGCACCGTGCACTGACAGCGGTGCGGCGTCGGAACATCGGAGCCATATTATGCCCACAGAAAATCTGTATTCGTTTGTTGACCGTTTCCCCGGTATGCGCATGCTGTGTATCGGAGATATGATGCTGGATATATTCACCTATGGCAAAGTGGATCGCCTGTCTCCGGAAGCCCCGGTGCCGGTGCTGAAGGAAACCCGGGTGCGGCAGATGCTGGGTGGTTCGGGTAATGTGGTGGCTAATCTCTGTAGTCTTGATTGTACTACCCTGTTTGCCGGGGTGGTGGGAGACGATGCCCCCGGAGCGGATTTGCGTGGCTATCTGCGAGAACTGGGGGCTGATGCGGAGATGCTGATTACCCAGCCCGGGTATCATACATCGGTAAAGACCCGCTATGTGTCCGGCAGTCAGCACCTGCTGCGTGTTGATCGCGAGGAGCGCCTTTGCCTGACAGAGGAAGTGCTGTCGACGTTGTTGGGGACTATTGAAGCGAAGTTGCCCGATATCAACATGGTGTTGCTTTCTGACTACGGAAAGGGACTGTTCGATGAGCGGTTCACTCCGGCTGTGATTGCGATGAGTCGTAAGGCCGGATGCCCCGTCATCGTCGACCCCAAGACAACAGATTATACTATATATCGCGGAGCAACTCTGGTAAAGCCTAATCGCAAGGAGTTCGAGGGTGTAACCGGTCAGAGCTTTGACCCGACGGCCCCCGGTTTTGCCGACGCTGCCGTGGCAGCCGGGCGTGAGGTTTGCCGACGCTATGGGGTGGAAAATCTGCTGGTGACTCTCAGTGAGCACGGTATGATTTACATCCCCGGAGATGAGAGCAAGAAATACCGCTGGATTCCGACGGAAGCGAAGGAGGTGTTCGATGTATCCGGCGCGGGTGATACATCACTGGCTACGCTGGGTGCTGCCATGGCGGCCGGTGCCAGCATGAAGCAGGCTATGCGTATTGCCAATGCTGCCTCTGGTATCGTGGTGGCCAAATTCGGCACTGCGACGGTGACGCGCAAGGAACTGAAGCACAAGTTGGAGAATAAAGAAGAAATATCCGTTCTCAACACCGAACAGGCTGTCGCTCTGGCTGAGGAACTGCGTACGCAGGGTAAGACCATCGGCTTTACGAACGGTTGCTTTGATATCCTGCACCCCGGGCACCTGGCTTCATTTGAACGGGCGCGAGATCTGTGCGATGTGCTTATCGTTGGTCTCAACAGCGATGCCTCTGTACGCCGCCTCAAGGGGCCGACTCGTCCGGTCAATAACGAACAGGCTCGGGCAGCTATGGTTTCGGCACTCAAACCGGTGAATTATGTGGTTATTTTCGAAGAGGATACGGCCTTGCCGCTCATTGACAAGCTGCGCCCGGATGTAATCGCTAAGGAGGGCTACCCGCTGGATCGTTGGCCTGAGGGGCGCTTCGTTGTCTCCTACGGCGGCCAGGCCGTGGAGCTCCCGCGCCTGGATGGTTTCTCCACCACCTCTATCGTTGACAAAATCAACAGTTGAATACTATGAATAGCGATTGGCTGAAACAGGAACTCGATGGGCTTGCCGACAGTATTCGTCAGCTTGCGGAGCAGGCAGATGTACTGCAGCGTATAGCAGAGCTCTGTACGGAGAGTCTCCGCAATGGCGGCAAGGTGATGTTCTGCGGCAATGGCGGCTCTGCTGCCGATTCGCAACATCTCGCGGCAGAGTTTGTGGGGCGGTATAAGCTGGAGCGTCCCGCCATGAATTCTGTGGCGCTGACGGTTGATACCTCTATCCTCACCGCCATCGGCAACGATTATGGCTATGACGATGTGTTCCGCCGTCAGGTGGAGGGTATCGGCCGCGCCGGTGATGTGCTCGTCGGGCTTTCCACCAGCGGGAACAGTCGTAATGTGCTGCTGGCATTCGAGGAGGCGCGTAAGATGGGTATCACTACCGTAGCGTTCACCGGTTGCGGTGGCGGCAAGATGAAAGAGCAGGCTGATATTGCACTGCCCGTCCCTGCCGGAGTGACCAACCACATCCAGGAGCTGCATATTACCAGCGGTCACCTCATCTGCGAACTGGTGGAAAAGGCTCTCCACGGGTAAGCTCAGCGTATCCTTTTTCCGAAGGACGTCGGCAGCCGCCGTGTCAGTCTTGCGGAATAGTTCGTGCATGCCCGTCTCCGGAAGTGACGGTAAGTGTACACTGTGCTCGATCGGAGTTATGGGGGACTGTTTTGTAATGACTGCATTCTGCCGACTGTATCTTCTTTTTGTGAATCGAACTCGGTTGACAAATAGACGAGCAGTGTTATAATACGTACGTTATGGCAACTGTACGTATCTCCGGAGCAGAGGAACGCTGCGCCCAACCGTCTTTTTACATACCGAATCGCCTGGATACCGCGGCCTTGCAGGCCGTCATCAAGGTGATGGGGGGGGCTGAAAATGTCGCGTTTCTGGTTGAAGATTCATTTATGCCCCTGGAGCCGCTGATGAAAGCCATCAAGGCGACCGGTTCCGAAGTGCTTAGTTTCAATTTCCGTAAAAGCGATAGCCGAACCCTGCGCGAGCGGCTGCTCGAAGTCATGCAGCGCGGACTGGATATTCTCTACGTCCCGGGGAGGCCGAATCAGGCGTTGGGCTGTCTTTCGGATGTGCCTATGCCGTTTATGATGCATCTGGCTGCGCTGCATATAGCCCCTGTCCCGATTTTTGTGGGCTTCTATCGGGATGATGTCCGCCAGACCTTTACCTCTGAGAGTAATTATGATCGGGCAATCGTGCGCATATTGCCCAAGCTGGCTTCCGGTCCGCAGACAGGTGAGCGCTTGTTGCAGGCGTGGATGGAGGCTTCGTCTGAAGCATTTGGCGAATTGCCGCTTCTGCAAAAGTCCCTCACCCGCCTCATCGTGGAGGGCTTGCGCAAGTATTCTGACATTGAGCTGGTGGATGGCATGGATGAGACCCGCCTGCCGTACGGTAAATTACTGGGTGTGGCCATGGCATTTGCCCGTTGGATGAAGAAGAATATCACGGAGCCCCGGGTGGGTATCATTCTGCCTCCCGGAAAGGGTGGCGTACTGACGAACTACGCGTGCCTGCTGGCCGGAATCGTACCGGTGAACATCAACTACACCTCGTCTGATGCTGCATTTGCTGCTATCGTGCGTCAGAGCGGTATCAAACAGTTCATCACCGCCCGGGCTTTCATGAGCAAGCTGCCGCAGTTTCCCTGGCCTAAAAATGACCAGATTATCCATCTGGATCGAACACTCAAGGGAATCGGTATGCCCAAGATTGCGTATTGGGTGGGGGTGGCCAAAATGGCGCCCATGCCGCTCATCGCCAAGATGTTTGATATAGATAAGCGTAAGGGAGATGATGAAGCGGCTCTGCTGTTTACGTCCGGTTCATCCGGCGAACCCAAGGGCGTCAGCATGACCCATCGTATGTTGGTGGCTAACATGGCACAGCTGGTCAGTAAGGTGAATCCCCCCGTGGGGTCAGCATTCTTGGCCAGTTTGCCTATTTTCCATAGCTTTGGGTTGAATGTAACGACGATGCTGCCGCCAATCTATGGTTATGGGATGGTCACCTATCCCTCACCGCTGGATGCGAAACGCCTCAATGAATTGATAGAGAAATACAAGTGCTCTCTGGTGGTGACGACGCCGACCTTTGCGCGAGGAATGCTGCGCCGCGCTACTCCGACCAACTATGACAGTGTGCAGTACTTTGTGACCGGGGCGGAAAAATTGCAACAGTGCCTGGTGGATGAGTTTATGGCGAAGTGCCATACCCGGGTATCGGAAGGCTATGGCCTGACCGAGACGGCACCTGTCTGCGGTGCCAATCTGGATGATGTCGGACCCACTCCTGACCAGCCTTGGTATGTATCCAGTTATCTGCCCGGTTCCATCGGTCATGTGGTACCGGGGCTTGCCGTGCGAATCACGGATCCGGACGACGATGATAAGGAGCTTCCCCTCTCAGAGCGTGGCATGATCTGGTTCAAGGGCGCCAATGTCTTCAAGGGATATATCGGTCGTGATGATTTGAACGCCGAAATCTTCCGCGATGGCTGGTTCAAGACCGGAGATTTGGGTAGTGTGAACCTCAACTGTTTCCTGACGCTTGGGGGGCGCCGCTCCCGCTTCTCCAAGGTGGCCGGTGAAATGGTGCCTCATGAGGTGGTGGAACAGGCTATTGAGGAGTATGTGACTGTGCCGGAGGGCTTTACCGGTCGAGCCGTGGCCGTGATGGGGGTGCCGGATGCGCAGAAGGGCGAAGCACTTGTACTGCTTTCGGCGGTCCATCACTCGAAACTTTCTGATGCGCTGGATGCTATTCGCTCTCATATGGTGGAGCAGGGGCTGCCGCGCCTGTGGTGCCCCAGAGAGATTATTCCGGTGGAAGCCATTCCGGTACTGCCTACGGGTAAGATGGATCTGCGCGGGTGCCAGATGCTGGCAAACGAAGCGTTGAATATTAATGTGGATTGATACATGGCTGCTCCCAAACGTCTGATTAATGTTCGTCGCCCGGAGGTGATGTCTCTGGTGCAGGAGGATGTTCGGCAGTATCAGAGCGAATTAGTCGACCAGATACGAGCCAATGGCAATGTGTTGGAATTGCCGGGCCTGTATCTGCGTCTGGCTTCAGCCTTCGGTTTCTGCGATGGTGTCAAACGCGCTATTGAGATTGCCTATGCCACGTGTCGTATGTTCCCGGAACGCCGTATCTGGCTCATTGGTGAGATTATCCATAATCCGGAGGTCAATGCCCGGCTCGATGCTATGGGAATGCGGCATCTTCCGTGGCGGCTGGATGCTCCTGAGTATGCAGCACTCACCTCGGATGACGTGGTGATCATGCCTGCATTCGGTGTGTCGATACCCATGCGTCGGCTTCTGGAGGAGAAAGGCGTATTGCTGGTAGACAGCACCTGTGGCAATGTTGTGAAGGTCTGGAACCGCGTGCGCACGTATGCAGCCGCGGGGATTACCAGTATCATCCATGGCAAAGCTCGCCATGAGGAGAGTATTGCCACGGCGTCTCACTCTCGGGGGGAATCTGAGCAGGGGAATTTCCTGGTTGTGTTTGACGAAAATGACGCCGGACTGGTGGCGGAGTACATGCTGGGTCGTGGCGACCGAACCTCATTCATGCAGCATTTTGCTGCCGCCTGTTCTCCCGGCTTTGACCCGGATATTCATCTGAATGTCATCGGGATTGCTAACCAGACCACCATGCTCAAGAGCGAAACAGCGCATATTCAGGAGCTACTGCGGGCGGCTGTGATCGAACGCGATGGCTCTGATGAGCGTTTCCATGTGTTTGATACCATCTGTGGGGCGACCCAGGATCGCCAGAACGCCTTGTTTGAGCTGCTGGGTGAGCCGATGGATCTGATGCTCATCATCGGGGGCTATAATAGCTCCAACACGACGCACCTGGCGCATATTGCCTCACGCCGTGTTCCGACGTTCTTTGTCAAATCGGCAGATTGTCTGGAGAGTCTCAGCTGCGTCCGCTGCTATGATTTGAAAGAGAAGCAGGAAGTGGTGCGTCCCCTGCCTCCGGAGGTGAGTGACACCGGGCGTATACTTCGGGTGGGGCTTACGGCCGGTGCCTCATGCCCGGCAAATGTGATTGAGGAAGTCATTTGTCGCCTGGTTGAGATTCGGGATTGCCTGGCTCTCTGATGGGTGCCGGCAACAACGGAAACGAAGAACCCTCCGCGCTTTATGAGCACGGAGGGTTCCTCGTTAAGATGAGCCTGTAGGTTCTTTACAGTTCCGGGCTGAGCACCAGATATTCATCGGAGGTGTCGGCACCCTCGTCAGATTCGGGGAAGATGCTCTTGTCAGCCTTCAGACGTCCCTTTTCGCGGTTGCCGTCAGCCTTCTCCAGGTTCTTTTCCAGATCCTTTACGGCGCCGTCCACCGTCAGCAGGAAAGCGTGCCCGCGGAAAGAGGACATATCAAACGCAACGGCACTGCCAGCGTAGGGGGTGGTGGTGGGGTAGAGTCCGCAGATAGCGAGCGGTGCGTTGGTTTCGATGACTCCGAGCTTCTGGTTGGGATCATCGGGGTTCTTGCGCATGACGTAGGCCATGGCATTTTCTCCGCGCTGGAGGGTCATGCCGTTGGCGCGCTTATCGTCACCTTCGTTCTGAATCATCTTGCCGGCGACACTGATCTTGGCAAAGAAGGGTTTCTCAGACTTATTCTTCTGCGTGTCGAAGAAGAGCTGGCGGAAGTAGTCGTTGGAGTAGCTGCCTGTTACCTCACCGAAAGTGAGCTCGGGCTTCTCCTCGCGCAGCATCTCACCGGTCGTATCGCAGGGGAAACTGCCGTGGTCGGTCTTGAACTGCTGAAGGATGGTGTAGACGGACTTGAGATTGGAGCTGGCTTTCTGGCGATCACCGTCATTCATGTGGTCAATGATGGGGCCATAACCAATGGAGGCGAGGGCTGCCAGAATGGCAATCACCACCATAAGCTCAATCAGGGTGAAGCCACCCTTACGATTTTTCTGGAGTGCGGATACTTTCATGATGTCTAAAGTTTATTGACCCTTTCAGTATAGCATCTCAGCAATGCGCTTGCAAGTCGCAAAATGCCGGGAATAGAAAAAATACCCGCAAAATGCCTGCTGAAAAGGGCTATTGCAGGCATCGGCAGAGGTCTTTTTCGTACAGCTCAGGCTCCAGCAGGAACGAATCGTGCCCTTTTTCCGAAACAATGCGGGTGTGACCCGAGCTCACGCCGCAGCGGGAGAGCTGCTGGTGGAATGCCTCGACATCATCAGCCTTGAAACAATAGTCGGTATCAATGGAGAAGAGCTGGAAGCGGATGCCGTGTTGAGCATACACACGGAAGGCGGCTTCTATGCTGTCTTTGCCGGAGAATGTCGGCAGGTCAAACCCCACCCAGAGATTGATGATGCGGATGTATGCGTTGGCATCGAAGCGTTTGGCAAATTTGGTGCCCTGGTGCAGCATATAGCTTTCCGTATTCCGTGCGGGGAGATACCAGGTAAGCATTCCCTTGCGGTCGCATATGCCTTTGCGGGCACGTTTTTCGAGGCCGTTCTGGTTGACAAACAGCTTGTGGCAGATGATGCGTGCCAGCGCCAGTCCCTTCAGCGGAGGGTTGGTCAGCGGATAGCGTCCGGCTCGATAATCGGGGTCAAGCTCGATGGATATCATCTGCTCGAAAGCCGTCAGTTTGTGCTCGATGGAGGGCTCATATCCCGCTCCGATGATGACGATATTGCGCACCCGCTCGGGGAACATCGAGGCGAGAGCCAGCGACAGCATGCCCCCCAGGCTAGGGCCGACGATGTGAAAGCGGTCAACGCCGAAGTGATCCAGTAATTGAATTTGGGCGCGAGCCTGATCATTGGCGTTGACCATGGGGAAGCGGCTACCCCAGGGTTCGCCGTCGGGTGCGATCTGAGTCGGACCACTGCTGCCATAGCAGCTTCCCAGATAGTTAGCGCAGATGATGAAGAACTTGTTGGTGTCGAGCGGTTTGCCCGGGCCAATCATGCGATCCCACCAGCCGTCATGATTCTCCGGCTGCCAGAAGTCGCCGGCTTCCGGCAGGCTATTGTTGTATCCATGGGCATGGTGGCTGCCCGTGAGTGCGTGGAAGAGGAGAATGGCATTGCTCTTTTCCGCATTCAGGGTGCCATATGTTTCATAGGCCAGACGGATATCGGGCAGCGTTTCACCGTTGTCGAAGGTGAAAGAGCCTAGCTCCAGGATGTGACTTCTGATGGACTGTTGCATAACGGTATAATGAAAAAAAAGACCGGGCGATACGACACCGGTCTCCTTTCTCGTATGGTTCCCCGGAATCGGGGATAGGGAAATTACTTCACGCCCTTTTTGCTGAGGCGCGTGCCGGCAGTGGCACCCTGGCGAGCCTTGAACTTAGGATTGCTCTTGCAGATGACATAGAGCGTGCCCTTGCGCTTCACGATCTGGCAGTCAGCGTGGCGGCGCTTCACGGATGCGAGTGAGGAAAGAACTTTCATGTGTCTGGTTTGTGTTAAATGTTGTTGAGAAGCTTTCGCGTCGGGACGCTGATTATAGCGGGTAATTTTCCTTTGTAAAGACAAATTTGCGTTTTGATGTATTTTTCTGTACGATTTTTCGTATGCGGTCACAGAACAGATACGTTCCGAGAGGCAAAGGCTTGCGCGGATGCCGCCGGTCTGGTATGATGGGCGAACTATGGAGCAGCAGGTTGCCGGAAAACGATTGACTGAGACATGTGCCGGGCGTGCGGCTTCACTCTTGCTGGCGCTGACGTGGTTGGTATCCATGGGTACGGTAGATACCACGGCATACAGCATGTATCCGACACTGCTGGCGTTGGGCGGCGTAATGCTGCTTACTCTGTCCGGGATGCTGTGCGGAGGGCGGATGGTCAGATTGGGGCCGCTTGCCTGGTGCTCACTTGCTGTTGGCGGCTACTTTCTGGTACGCTGCCTCTGCAGTTACTCCGTCGTTGAATCCTGGCATGAAAGTTCGCTTATCGTGTCCTGTGCCATATTTTATATAGCGGGCGTATTTGGGGCGCATAGCCGGAATGGGCGGCTGCTCATGGCAGTGCTGTGCCTGGCGTTGGTTATCAATATTGTCTACTATTTCTGGAATCCGGCGACGCAGGGGATGATGCGCTGGACGGGGCGCCCTGCCGTGGGACTCGCTGGTGCGAATACTCCTCCGGTGGCGCTGTTCGCCTACAAGAATCATGCCTGCGCTTTCCTGATGGTGAGCGGTTGTGCTCTGCTGGCCTGTGCATGGTGGTGTGCGCGGAGTCGGTGGGCGAAGATATGCTATGCCTTCGTCGGGCTCATGGCCATCGTTGTCTCATTTAACTGCTACTCCCGAGCCTGTTACATGATACTGCCGGTGATGATACTGTGCGGGTGGTTCATGTACGTGGTGCTGTTGCTTTGCTCCGGGCGGCGGCTCGGCTGGCTTCCTGTCATCATCAGCATGCTTTTTGCCGTAGGGCTACTGATACTGCTGGTTGAGCTGGTATGGGGAAATGCTCTGGCAACGATTGCCAATATCGACACTCACATGCGCTACTATGTATGGAAGTATGTGTTCAGGGCAGTGCTGGATGCTCCGGTGTGGGGCTATGGTACCATGGGAGCCCATTGGGAAATTATCGATACATTCAACGAATGGGCAACCCCGAATATGGCTCATAATGAGTATTTGCAGGCATGGGCTGATTATGGCCCGATAGGCCTGCTGCTGATGGTGGCGATTATCGTGGCGCATTCGCTCAGCGCCTTACGGTCATTGGGACGAGGCGTGCTGACGCCGTTGCATCGTGGGATGATTGCGGTATCGATGCTTGTTCTGAGTGGCTGTGCTGCGATAAGCCTGGCTGACTTTATGTGGCACGCGTACCCGATAGCTACCATAACGGCCTTTAGCTGCGGCGTACTTGCCTCCCCGGTCGCGCTTCCCGCCTCCGGCGCGGAAAGAATGAAGCAGGGCAGACCAGCAGTAGTCGGGGTGCGCTCTCAGGGCGCCGTAGGTAAAGGGGTGTTGGCGATGCTCTGTCTGCTGGGGATGGTATTTGTTGGTTGGCGGGCGTGCAGTCTGCGTGAGGCGTGGCACGCGCAGTGGACGTATGATGATCTGTCTGCAGCCGGTGCGGATGAGGACGAAAGCAAACGTCGAAACCTGCTTGCAAGGACGATGTATCGGTACCCTGACTCTTCGTTGGTGGACACGTATATTCTATTGCCGTCAGGGAGCAGTTATCCGGATGAATTAGAGGAAATGCTGGTGCTTGCACTTGAGGGAAACCCCAAGCAGGGTTATATGCTGACGCTTCTTGCTGATTTGTATACCCGTCAGGAGCGTTATGCAGAAGCGGAAATAATTATGCGGCGTTTCTATCCGCAGCAGGGTATACCTGAGTTGATGACACGTAACTGGCCATTGTTTTACTACAACAATCTCTTAAGCTGGAGTAGAAATAAGATAAAAGAAGGTGATGTGTCCGTGGGTTTGTCTATGGCGGAATATGTAATCAACATGCGCCCCTCGATGAGCCATACAGTTTATCGGTGGTTTGGGAAACATAGGGAATACCACAAAAAATATGCAACAAGCTACCGAATGAGTGTAGATGCAAGATATAAGGCTCTCAAGCACGATGCTGAACTCCTTCGACGCCTTGGTGTGCAGCGAGATGATTCCTGGATGCAGCCGATGGAGCCCGGGGGTAAGTCGGCGCTTTACCCGCAGTGGGGATTGAAGAGTAAAAAGGAGGGGAAGGGGGCAAAATGAGGTGTAAGAGCTGCTTTCGGTGAAAAAAATAAAAGAGAATGTGTTTTCAGCTTGCAAAAGCAAAAAAAAAGTGCAATATAGTAGGAAACCCGCTTTGCGGTTGCAGACTTTACTGACCTGATGTTATGAGCACACCTCCCGTACCTCCCACGGCTCCGCGTCCCGTTCCTCCGGTGGCGCCTCGTCCTGTTCCTCCCGCAGCTCCGCGTCCTGTGGCTCCCGGTGCCCCCGTTGCACCATCGGTGCCTCGTCCTGCCGCACCGGTGCCTCCCTCAGCTCCGCGTCCCGTGGCGCCTGCAGCTCCTGCTATGCCCCGTCCTGTGGCTCCGGCTGCTCCCGGTGCATCCCGCTCTGCCGTGACCGTACCGCTGGGTGCTCCGCCCAAGCGTCCTGCCGCTCCCGGTACTCCTGTGCCTCCTTCTCGTCCCGCAGCTCCGTCGATGCCTGCCGCTACGGCGCCCATGCCCAAGCCCGGTCCCGCTGCAACACCCGCAGCTCCCAAGCCGAGCGCTCCTGCAGCCAAGCCTGCTGCCGCTACTGAGCCCAAGGCTCCTGCCGCTGCCACGGCTCCGACCGAAGCACCTGCCAAGCCCAAGGCCGCCAAGCCCACCGGAGCGAAGCCTGCCGGTTTCACCAAGCCCGCCGGCTTTGGTAAGAAAGCTTCCATTCAGGATTTGGACGAGGAAGAGGAGAAGGCTACTCATCCCTCCATCATGGTATGTGCCTGGGCCGCCGTGCTGGCTATGCTGGTGGTGCTGTATTTCCAGTACAATATCGACCAGAATATTGCCCGTCAGAGTGAGCCGCTGCTGGGCTGGCCCTCTACCGGTGAAGTGGTAGAGTCCGGTGATGAGGCCGAGGAGCCCGCCGAGGAAGAGAGCTCTGAGGAAGAAGAGTAATCTTTTTTTCAACAATTTTCACCGATAACACGTCTGATACAGCGATATGGCAATTCAGATTACAGAAAGTAACTTTGAGGCAGAAGTCCTCCAGTCTCCGGTACCGGTGCTGGTTGATTTCTGGGCAACCTGGTGTGGACCCTGCAAGATGGTGATGCCCATCATTGAGCAGCTCTCCACTGAAATGGCCGGCAGCGCTAAGATTTGCAAGGCCAATGTGGAGGAAGGTGGTAACCAGAATCTGGCTACCCGCTACAACATTCGCTCCGTGCCCACCATTCTGTTCTTCAAGAACGGGGAGCTGGTGGATACCATCGTGGGTGCCACCTCCAAGGATAACATCCTGGCGCATCTTCGCGCTTGCATGTAAGCCTCGAACAGGTCTGATTGATATGGCTCTGGGTGCTGATTCGGCACCCGGAGCTTTCTTTCGCCTTGCCTTGGGCGGCGTCTGTGATACAATGGGCTCATGGCAGTTTCCCGGGTGAATCTCAAGGAGAAATGGCGAATGACCCCGCATCGCCCGGGGGTTTATTTGATGAAAGGCGAAGGCGGCGGCGTTATCTATGTAGGCAAGGCGAAGGATTTACACCGCCGATTGGCCAACTATTTTTCGCCCTCGCGCGCTACGTTGGAAAACAGCAAAACCCGCGCCCTCATTGCCGCCATTGTTGATTTTGACTATTATGAGGTGCGCAATGAGCAGGAATCGCTCATTCTGGAGCAGAAGCTCATCAAGGAATACCGTCCGCACTACAACGTGCAGTTGAGGGATGACAAGCGTTACCTCCTGCTGCGGGCCAGCCGCCAGGATGAGCTGCCGCGTTTTTCCATGGTGCGGCTTCGCAAGGATGATGGGGCTCGCTATCTGGGGCCATTTGTGCATTCCACGGCCTTGCGCGAGACGGTGGAGTGGTTGAACCGCCGCTTCAAACTGCGTACCTGTACCTGCCGCCACCCCGGGGAGGAGCAGTACCGCCATTGCCATGACGATGAGATTCGCAGCTGCTCTGCACCCTGCATTGGCCGCATATCTCCGGAGGCCTACCGCGAGCAGTTCGATATGGCGCTCGGCCTGCTGGAGGGCAGGGGGCGCAAGGAGCATCTGGATGCGCTTACGGCCGAGATGACTGCCGCAGCTGAGGCGTTGGATTTTGAGAAAGCCGCTCGTCTGCGGGACATACGAGAAAATATCCTCAAAACCCTGGAACCAGCCCGCCGCTTTGCTCGCGGTATGGCAGATTTGCCCGGCACCGTCGATCCTGATAAGGATTTGGCTGAGCTGGCAGATGTGTTGGGAATGCCCGCGCCTCCCGAGGTGATGGAGTGTTTTGATATTTCTAACCTCTCCGACAATCATATTGTGGCCTCCATGGTAAGATTTACCCGGGGCCGGCCGGACAATGCTGCCTATCGCCGCTATCGGATACGCGGCGTGGATGGGCAGAACGACTTTGCCTCCATGCTGGAGGTGGTGCGGCGGCGCTATTCCCGCATCGTGAATGAGAGTCGCCATTTATTTGATAAACTGCATGATGTTGACACTTATACGTGGTTGCGGCAGCTCAGCGAGCAGGGTAAGGCACCCATTACCGTGCCGCATCTGGTGGTTGTGGATGGTGGTAAGGGGCAGCTGGCTGTGGCCAGCGACGTGTTAGCCGAGATTGGCCTGGAGCAGATGCCGGTGGTGGGGCTGGCTAAGCGCGATGAGGAAATTTTTCTGCCCGGGAAGCCGGAACCCATCGTGCTCAGCCACGATTCCGGTGCCTTGCGCTTGTTGCAGCGCCTGCGTGATGAGGCACATCGTTTTGCCAATAACTACAATGAACTGCTGGTACGCAAACGTGTGCGCGAAAGCAGACTTGATGCATTCCCCGGCATGACTCCCAGGCGCAAGGAGTTGTTGCTGGCACGATTTCACACCGTTGCGGCACTGAGGGCGTGTAGTGTGGATGACCTGGCCGCTTTACCCGGTATCTCAAAAGGCTGGGCTGAGCGCTTCTGTGCCTGGATGGCAGAGCAGGTTTAGTCCGGGAGCTTTTCCGTCAGTCTGTCCCACCTGGTGCGGGCTTCTGCTATCTGCTCGCGCGAGACGGAAGATGACAGCTCCCAGGTAAGAGGCATCCTCTTGTTGAAAAAAAGCGGGAGCAGACGGTCGAAGTTGACACAGCCTCCCTGAAAGGGTGCCCGATGGTCACGCTCCGGCCAGGAGACGTCATTCACGTGGGCTCCATACAGGTGTGGCTGAAGCTTTTTCAGGTATTGCTCATGATTGAGCAATTGAAGATTGTGTTTGCGCTGGATATGGCCGAAATCGTGCCAATAAACAATCCCCGGGTGGTCGCGGAATTCGTGGAGCATCTTGAGTATTTCCCATTCTCCCGGCATCTGCTCGAAGTGACTGCGCCCTTCTATACCCAATACCAATCCCAGTTTTACGGCTTCATCCGCCAGCTCCTGAAGTGCCCGGCAGGCTCGGTCGTAGTATATGCCCCCCAGTTTCTTGCGCTTGCGAACCAGCTCGCCCTTGAGTGTCGCATATTCGCGGGTATATTGTAGCCCTTCGCGTACCATTTTTTCCAGGCGACGCGATGCATCGCGTCCCTTCATGAGCGATACCCTGCCCATATGCAGTACGACATACGCGGCTCCCAGTCTGGCTGCTACCTGGAGTGTTTCGCGGGTCAGCCGCAAGGCTCGCTCCCGCTCTTCCGGGCGGTGCGAGGTGAATTGGAAGGCGTCAGGGGCGTCACCCGGTGCATCCAGCGGGGTCGGGCAGAAGTTGTGCACACCGGCTACGCGAATTCGCTTCTCATCGACAGCTTTCAGCAGCCCCGGCATCATCGAGAGCGGCAGCCCGTGGGAGGCTTCGATGTATTCGAAGCCGAGTTCCCGGATTTCATCGCACATGGCGCCTCCATCCCGGTGGCGGGAGCTGTTCCAGCATGTGGAGAATACGTTCACGAAAGAAGACGGTTAATATTCCTGTGCCGGCACGAACTTACAGCAGAAGACCGCGGCTCCATCAGCATACAGGTGGATATCAATGCATCCGGGGCGGTGGCTGATGGTGTAGGCATCGTGCTGCTCCGGCGGGCGGGGAGAGAAACGGTACTGCCTGTCAGGAGCCAGCACAGCTTCCCTCAAGACGCTGATCAGACGGCGATTGCTCATGTTCTGCATCTGCCCATAGTCGTTGGTCGGCAGTGTGAGTTGTGGTATGCGCTGGTGACTCATCGCGCGCACTATATACACGAAAGATGATAAAAGTCAAGGCAATTAGCATTCTTTTCGTGTTGACATGCAAGATGCCCGGCGTTAAGATGTGCCCATGGGATTGAATGATAATAAACTGCCTACCGGATTTCAGCGAGCCGTGTGCTGGACGGCGCTGACGGGTATATGCCTGCTGGTGATTGTCGTATTGGTTGTAGCCCTGTTGTTTGGGTTTGGCAGTCTGTTTATGCTGCTTGAGCCGGTATTGCTGCCGGTGGTACTGGCCGGGATTCTGGCCTACCTGTTATCTCCCTGTGTGCGGCTGGTGCAGCGCTGGATCAAGCCGCGATTGGGCGCGGTGTTGGTAGTGATGCTTGCCTGTGGCCTGCTGGTGGCCGGATTTGCAGCTACTATCGTACCGCCCCTTGTACAGCAGACCGGCGAGCTGGTGAGTAAGCGCGAGCAGATACACCGCAGCGCGGTCGAGACCGGCAAGTACTATCTTGAAAATAACAGCCTGTTGCAGAATGGTATCGATATGCTCTACGGCAGAGTGCTCAAGGATGCCCAGAGCAATGGGGTGGCAGAGCAGGAGCTGAAGCCTGCTCCGGCAGAAACCAGCTATGCTGGTAAATTAGCAGCCGTTATCAATTACAACTCCGCGTACCTGTCGGAGCGTGCGTTGGAGTGGCTGACCGCCGGTTCCCGGGCTCTCTCCGGCATCGGTATGTTTGTCATCGGGGCAGTCATGGTTCCGGTGTTCCTGTTTTATTTCCTGCTGGAGAGTAAACAAATCGCCGACAATTGGCACACCATACTGCCCTTGCAGCAGTCAGCATTTCGTGAGGAAGTGGTGCAGACCCTCCAGGAAATCAACAACTACATCATCTCCTTCATTCGCGGGCAGATGCTGGTGAGCGTGGTGGATGCCATTATCCTGGCCATCGCGTTGAAGATACTCGGACTTCCCTATGCCATCACCATTGCTGCCGTGGCTGCCGTGCTGGGTATCATCCCCTACATTGGTATGATCAGTACCTGGATACCGGCGCTGCTCATCGCCTGGTTTACCTGGCAGGATATATCGTATCTGTTTATTGTCAGTGCCATCTTTGCCTGTGTCAGCCAGTTTGACGGCTGGGTGCTGCAGCCTCGTATCGTCGGAAGCCGTGTGAAGATGCATGACCTGACGGTGATGTTCTCCGTTCTTTTCTGGAGCTACGTGATGGGTGGTGTTGTGGGAGCACTGCTGGCAGTGCCGTTGACAGCTTCCATCAAGGTGATATTTGTGCGCTACGTGTGGTCATCCTACGGCGCAGATAAGGGGAAAAACGGTACTGCTGCTGATACGGAAACTCAGCAGCCCGTGTAACCGTGTCATTTTTACGCAACTCTTTTGCGCAGGCTTGCCAAAGAGAGCGTGTTGTGCTACAATGCCGCACCTCGTATCCGCTACGGGGGCGCATGTGTCGTGTAGATAACCAATTTTCCTTATTATGATTAAGTGGATTCTGAATAAAATCGTCGGTTCCAAGAATCAGCGTGAAGTTCGCAAGCTCAGGCCGGTGGTGCGTCGCATCCTCGATATTGAGAAATCCTGGGAGGGTAAGGATCGCGAATTCCTCGTGAGCAAAACCCGCGAGTGGCAGTCTTATCTGCATCGCCTGACTCCGCTTGATTTGCCGACCCGCGGCGTGATTCTCTCTGCCTCACCCCAGTTGCTGGAGCAGGTGGCGGCTACCCTGAATACCCGTTTTGAATCCCTCAGCAAGGAGTTCCCCAAGCTTCCCAGGGTGGAGGCCACAGCCGAATCCATCGAGGCCGGTAAGAAAGCCTGGGTGGAGATTGAGCCGAAGTTTGACCGCATGCGCTCCCGCTATCTGGAGGAGATTTTGCCGGAGGCCTTTGCTGTGGTCAAGAGCGGTGCCAAGCTCCTCTGCGGCAAGGATGTAGATGTCTGCGGCACGCCTATTCGCTGGGATATGGTTCACTTTGAGGTGCAGCTGCTGGGCGGCATCGCCCTGCATCGCGGCTTCATCGCGGAAATGGCTACGGGTGAGGGTAAGACCCTCGTGGCAACGCTCCCGGTATACCTGAACGCCCTCACCGGTCTGGGTGTCCATGTGGTGACGGTGAATGACTATCTGGCTCGCCGTGACTCCATGTGGATGGGTTCTCTGTTCTCGTTCCTCGGCCTGACCGTGGGCTGCATCCAGAGCATGATGCCCAGCGACCTGCGCCGCCGTCAGTACCAGTGCGACATCACTTACGGCACCAACTCCGAGTTCGGCTTCGACTACCTGCGCGATAACGGTATGGCGTCCAGCCGCGAGGCTCAGGTGCAGCGTGGGCACTACTTCGCCATCATCGATGAGGTTGACTCCATCCTCATCGACGAAGCCCGCACGCCGCTCATCATTTCCGGCCCGGCTGTCATCGAGCGCGAGCAGCAGTACGATACCCTCAAGCCGCTGATTGAAAAGGTGGTACGTAAGCAGATTGAGCTGTGTACAGCTCTCATGGAGCAAGCCAACAAGCTCGCTAAGGCGGGCGATACGGAGGGCGCCGGTCGTTGCCTCTTCAAGGTCAAGCTGGGGCAGCCTCGCAACCGTGCCTACATGCGCTCTCAGCAGGATCCGGATTTCCGCCGTATGGTGGAGAAATACGAACTCTTCCTCTATCAGGATCCCCGCAAGCTGGAGCTCTTCAAGCTCAAGGAAGAACTCTACTTCACCGTGGATGAAAAGACGCATGATGCCGACCTCATGGAAAAGGGGCGTGAACTCATCAGCCCCGGCCACCCGGAGGATTTCGTCCTGCCGGATATCGGTACGGAGTTCGTCAATATCGATGAGGATGAGAAGCTTACAGAACGTGAGAAAGAGGCTCGCAAGACTCTTCTGCTCAAGCGTCTGGATGAGACGGGTGCCCGCCTGCACACCACCAGTCAGCTGCTCAAGGCCTACACCATCTACGAAAAGGACGTGGAGTATGTGGTGAAGGATGACAAGGTAGTCATCATCGACCAGAACACCGGCCGCGAGATGCCGGGACGCCGCTGGAGCGATGGTCTGCACCAGGCCGTGGAGGCCAAGGAAGGTGTGGAAGTGGAGGCAGAGAACATGACCTACGCCACCATCACCATCCAGAACTACTTCCGTCTGTACCGCCGTCTGGCCGGTATGACCGGCACGGCTGAGACAGAGGCTGCTGAGTTCCACGATATCTACAAGCTGGACGTGCTGCCTATCCCCACCAATCGTCCCTGCATTCGCGAGGATGCCAACGACTTCATTTTCCGCAGCCGCCGCGAGAAGTACAACGCCGTGGTCGGCAAGATTGTGGAGCTGCACAAGAAGGGGCAGCCCGTGCTCATCGGTACTGCCAGCGTGGATGCGTCTGAGACGCTCTCCCGCATGCTCAAGTATGCCCGCGTGCCGCACGAGGTGCTGAACGCCAAGAACCACCAGCGCGAGGCTGAGATTATCGCCCGCGCCGGTCAGCGTGGCGCCGTGACCGTGTCCACCAACATGGCCGGTCGTGGTACCGATATCAAGCTCGGTGAGGGCGTGGCAGAGTTGGGCGGTCTGTTCGTGCTGGGTACAGAGCGCTACGAGTCCCGCCGCATCGACCGCCAGCTGCGTGGCCGCTGCTCCCGTCAGGGTGACCCGGGTGCCTCCCAGTTCTTCCTGTCCTTTGAGGATGACCTGATGCGCAACTTCGGCGGCAGCGAACGCATGACCAAGATGATGGATCGCTTCGGCATGCAGGAGGGCGAGGCCGTGGAAAACCGCCTCATGAACCACATCATCGAGGGTGCTCAGAAGCGTGTGGAGCAGCGCAACTACATGTGGCGTAAGCATGTTCTTGACTACGATGATGTCATGAACCAGCAGCGTCTTATCGTCTACGCCATGCGCAATGATGCCCTGTTGTGCGAGGAACCCCGCCAGATGCTCTACGACGCCCTGGTGGAGGGTGTGAACGCCAAGTGCGAGGCCTACCTCAACGAGGATGACACCGGTACCGTCCGCTATACCGACCTCCTGCAGTGGATTAACTCTACCTTCCCCATGGGGTGGAGCGAGAAGGAGGCTGACCTCAAGGGTAGGCGCCCGGAAGAGGTCGCAGAAGTCATCATCGCCAAGGTACGTGAGATGTACGAGAAGAAGGTGGAGGGCGAGCGTGCTGACCGCGTGGATCAGATGGAGCGTTCCATCATGCTGCAGGCCATTGACAAGCTGTGGCAGCAGCATCTCACGGATATGGATGCTCTGCGCGAAGGCGTGCGCCTGCGTGCCCAGGGACAGCGTGACCCGCTGGTGGAATACAAGCGCGAGGCCTACGAGATTTTCGAAACGCTGATGAACAACATCAACTTCGAAATCCTCAATGGCATGTTCCGTTCCACCACCAATCTGTCTGCCTTTGAGGACTTCCTGGCCTCCCTCCCCGCCAGCAATGCGGAGGAGGAGGACTCCGATGTCATGGACATCCTCGGCAATGGTGACCTGCTGTCCGCTCTGCGTGAGCGCCTGGCCGGGCTTGCTCCCAAGGCCGCCGAGCCGGAGGACACCCTCCCGCTGCCGGAGATGCCCGAGCTTCCCGTCATGGGCGAGTCCGTCAGCGGAGCCATGGAGACAGCCGTCCCCCGCAGCGAGAAGAAGATGGTGTTGCCCAAAAAGAAGAAGACCTTCGTCAACATCAAGCGCCCGGAGGGTTCCGGCGATTTGGTGATGGTTTCTCCGGAAATGATGCCCGGCGAGGACGACGGTGTCACCATAGGCTCCATTGATTCCGGCCATATGCCCGTGGCAGAGGAGGATGAAGCCCCCCGAGCCTGATAATTCCCGATAGAAAAGCCGCCCATGAACGTTCGCTCCGCATTGGAATACGTCCCGTATTTCCGCGGGCGACTGTTTGTGGTGCATGTCTCCGCTGCCCTGCTGAACGCCCCGGAGCTGGTGGATGCACTGCTGGATGCCGACGCTCTCCATGAAATCGGCGTACGCCTGGTACTGGTGGCAGAGGGGGCAGATGCTTCTGCTCTGGTGCTGAGGGCAGGGGAGTGCGAGATGCACGCAGCCCTCACGGAGCTGACCCTGGTTGATGGCGAAGCCGCCTTTGCACGAGTGGCAGAGATTGTGGAGCGTCGGCAGGTGGCAATCGTGCCTTCCGGTGTGTGCGGCCGGTACGATGAAGGCAGTGTGCGTCTGGCTGTTGCTCTGGGGGCAGATAAATACATCTGCCTGATGGAAGCCGGAGTGCCCCAGCTGGACGGCCAGCCTATTTTTGCCATCCCGGAGCGCGAGGTGGAGGCGCGCGCCGATGAATGCTCCTCACCGGAGGATTTGCGTGCGGCGGCTGCCATTTGCCGCCGCGGGATTCCTCGCGTACACCTGTTGGACGGGCTGCACCGCGGGGTGCTTCTGGATGAACTCTTCTCAGAGGAAGGCGTGGGTACCATGGTGCATACCGACTCCTACCGAGAGATTCGCCCCCTGCGCGAAGATGATATCCCGGAGCTTCTCTCCATGATTGCCCGCTGCATGGTGGACTCTAAACTGGTGCATCGCACCTATGAGAACATCCGAGACCATCTCGGCAGCTATTACGTCTATACGCTGGACGGCACCATTGTCGGTTGCGTGGCGCTCTACCCCTACCCGCAGCACCGTTGTGCCGAGCTGGGTTGCCTGTTCATCAAGAAAAATTACGAGGGGCACGGCTATGGCAAGGCCATGTGCCGCTTTGTGGAGACGCTGGCCCGGCAGCAGGGCTTCGACAGCATCTTTGCCATCTCTCAGAGTGCTGTCGCTTACTTCCGTGATCGTCTCCACTATGCCCCCATGTCCCGCGAATCCCTTCCCCCGGAGCGACGAGCTGTGCTGGAAGCCAGCGGTCGTGCTTCCGAGGTGTTCGGCTGCTCTCTGTAATGTTTTTTATCGAAAGCACTGCCTATGAATCGCTTCTTTGTTGTTTTCTTTCTGGCAGCCTGTTTGTCGGGCTTGTCATCGTGTCGCTTAGCACTGCATACTCTGCCGGAATCTGTCGGCAAACAGAATTTTGATTTGCAGACAGAGAGCGGAGAGCCGACAGAGGTCTTTTCCTGCGGTGGCGTACTCTATGTCAGGGTAACGGGGAGTTTTTCGAGACCACCCGTAGCGCTGATGGAGAACTACGATTTGAAATACGGCGATTGGGTATTTGTTCCTGAATCGGGAAGAAAAACGGAGGTGGAAAGTCAGGTCAGCTTTTTCCTTCCCATGGATGCGGAGCTGGTGAGACTGTGGAATACCAAGGGTGACATTCAAGCGCCGCTGCGCTTTGAGAAGTACCAGGCCGGGGTACTCACGGAGGCAGAAATGGCAGCAAGGGGCGGTACCCGCGTGGCAAAAGGGCAGATACATGGCGGGCTACTCGAAAAGCATATTCAGGAAGCGGCTGTCCGCAGGAATTGGACTCATTATGCCCTGATGCCCGTAAGCGTCGCACTGAAGGCGGCTGATGCGGTATCTGTTATACCTCTGACCGGCGCAGCGCTTGCGGCTGTAGCTGTCGTTGTTCCGGTCGGTGTTGTGGTAACTGAACTGGGGGAGGTGACCCGGCAACAGCAAACTTCTACCGAGCCGTCCGAATGATCGATAGATTATTTTCTTAAAAATAAGAAATTATTACAAAATATAAATAAAAAGTCTTTTCTGCTGCGCTTGTACAGATGTAGGGCATGAAGCCCGGTATAAACGAACATGAAAAGATTAGTACAAATGGTAATGGTGGCATGCGTAGCATGCTGTGTAGTAGCAGGACAAAAGGCTGAAGCCGCAAGCCTGCATCTCAATCTCGGCAACGCGGTGCAGCTGTGTCTGGGGGATAAGCATCACCACCACGTTGCTAAGAAGCACCATAAGAAAGCGGTGAAGAAGCAGTGCCATGCGAAATCGCATTGCCACATGGACAGGCACGCCCGCCGCTGCGTGGTGCATAGAAAGGGACACCGCCGCTGATGGATGCCGACACGGACACTGACCCGATTACCCCATATACTCAAAGCTCCTGATTGTACCCGATGCGGACAATCAGGAGCTTTTTATCTATCATTTGAGAATGCTTTCATGCACACTCCCGGAATATTGCGGATTGCCGCCATTTCACATGCGTACGTACAGGCTGGAATACGCATGGAGGATACCAAGTAACAAACGCTGTCCGGTTGGGAACAGCGTTTGTTGAGAAAGCCGACTGAGAACTGAGATTGTCTCAGCGGCGGCGGCGGTAAACAAGACCAACGAGAGCCAGTAAACTGAGCGTTGCTGTTGTCGGCTCCGGGACCGCTGCCAGTTGAGCCACGGTTCGAGTGGTTTCACTATTGAGCCCTTTGATGGTAATCACCGTTTCATCACTGAAGTCTGACCACTGATTATCATAATTGACAAAGAAAGTATCTTTGGTGATGGTCATGGAGTCATTCACTTCATAATCTACTGTCAGAACAATGTTCCCGCTGAGACTCAGTGTGCCGCCATTGAGGGCGACGCAGGAGTCCTCACTGAATACAACTACGGAATCTTCATCATTGAGGTACAGGTCTCCGTTGATTGTGATATTGCCGTTGACATTCAGAGTGCCGGAGCCGTACACATCGATACCGCCGTAGACGCTATCATTCATGGCATACAGAATTCCGTGTGTAATAGTGCTTATGCCCTGAATGCTGCCGTAGTTGGTTACTTGTCCGTTGATCCCCGTGATGTGGAGAAGACCGTATTCCCCATCATAGGGTGAAGCATCTGCATCAATCAAAACACCGTAGTTAGTCATGCTGGAGTTTGAATTATCATCGCCGATGGCAATGGATGTTGCATAAAAAGAACCATGGTTCGTAATGCTCTGACCATCCTTCTGAAGCATGATATAATTGGTGGAAAGAGAGGCATCTTCTCCCACGTACACCTGACTCCCCGTAAAAATCAGGTCGGTATTATCGTAGGCGGCACTTTCCCCGTCCGGTACATTAATGTTTCCGCCTGTGTAAGTGGCGGCCTGGACAGCGGAGAGTCCCAGTACCAGCGCGGAGAGCAGATAGGTTGATTTCATGTTGTTGTTCCTTTCTGAAAATATGGTGAGCTGTGCAGAGTGCTGCACAGAAGTCAGGTTATCGCATTTTAAATACGATTTGCTTCTCTTCCTTTAACCGTGAATAACATAATGGACTTTTAGGTATATCTTACCTCTGTTTTCAGCAGATATAACACAGTTATAAAGTGAACTTTATCATCATTTTAAATATAATTATCTGGACATATCATTTAAAATGCGATACACCATCTTGTCTGCAAACAGAGCAGGTTGTTGCAGTATGGACCATGAGGAGTGTAAACGCTAAAAGGAAGCACCGCCAAAGCGGTGCTTCCTTTTGAAGATTCATGATGTTTTATCACATGCTTACATGCACTCCTCCAGAATGCTGCGTATTTCAGCGGTAGTGAGGTCATTTTTGTAGCCTCCGCGCAGCAGGAAAGTGCCTTCGGCTATGCCGTCCAGAATCTCCGGGGTGGTGCCCAGCTCACGCAGACTGAGAACCGACCCGATTATCCTGCCTCTTCTCAGCTCCTGATTATTCATCGGTTCAGATGGATAATCAGGAATTTTTTTGCTGAATTGCGAGAATGTCCGTAATTTATATTGAAACAGGCGCGATAATCTGTTAGTTTCAGACCATGTTTTATCGGATACTGACATTTATAGCTGCTATGATGCTTCTGCTGACGACCGGTTGTCGGCATACATTGGAATCAGAGAGCGGACTGTATGATGTGAAACTGGAGCGCAATATCAAGGTGGGTGTTGATGGTATCTGGCTCTGGGGTAAGGGGAACCCCTATGCCAGTCAGAAGAGCGGTCGAGTCTACATCGCCCCCATGGATGTGTCTCATGTCAAAGATGCCGATCCACACATGCTGAAGCTGCTGCAGGTTCAGATGTACAGCAATATGGTGACCAGTATCGGAACATCCCTGAAGGAAGCCAGCAAAGCCAACGGTGCTGATTGGCGTGTGACCTCCAACCCTGCCGAGGCCTGCGTGCGCATCGATACGGCGCTGGTACATTTCAAGCCGCAGCGGCCGGGGTTCCGTCTGCTTTCTATCCTCAGCACGTTGGCTCCGGTTCCCGGTGTCAGCACGGTGGCCGGTTATATAGGTGAGGGAGATATCTGTCTGGAAAGTACCATTCGCGACAGCCGCACCGGTACCCTGCTGGGAGCCTTCAAGGATTCCAATCGTAAGAAGGCACGCCTGTATACGGCGGAAGCCTATGAAGCAAGCGGTAATGCCGATGTGAACCTCCGCGAATGGGCTGAGCGCATGGGAAAGACCCTCCGTGAATGCGGACTGGATCAGCTTGGCCACGGCGGGACTCTCAAGAAGAAAATCGAGGAACGCTCTGTTATTGATGGGGTGATTCGCCATTTTTGAACCCCATGGAGGGTGAGTTGCAGCAGCTGTTGGAGCGCTACCTGACGGCTCCCGGTTATGAGCCGCAGGACGTGTCTGCCCTGGCCAGGGGGCTTGGTATCGATGCTCGCCGTCGGCGGGAGCTCCGGGAGCTGCTGCAGACCCTGTTAGAGCAGGGGAAACTGCTCAAACTCAGCAAGGCTCGCTATACCTTGCGCAAGCCGACGGATAACAGCCTCTCCGGGCGCGTGGTGCGGCGCGATAATGGGAAGCTGCTTTTTGTGCCCGATGCCGCCGGGTTGCAAAAACTGCGTGCGCTCTGTCCGGGTTTTGACGGCACGGCGCTGGCATTGCCGGAGCATAAGAGTCAGGGCGCCATGGATGGTGACCGGGTCGATGCCTCCGTCCGCCTGCAGCGGCAGGGCGGCTACCGTCGCCGAGGACGAGGGGCGCGGCGCCCTGATGTATCGGAACTGGAGTTGCAGGTCCGGGTGGAGGAGATATTGGAGCGAGGGCATAACCGCTGGGTAGGTATCTACCAGTCGGGTGGACGCTACGGCTACATGTCCGGCGATGGCAAGACCGCACCCGAGCGGGTGAGACTCACCACACCGCCGCCGCCTGATCTGTTGCCGTTCATGAGCATCGTGGTGGAGCCTCTGACGCGTCCCATTGCCCGCACTGAGGCAACCGGGCGCATCGTTTCCGTGCTGGGCTGGCCCAATGATGCGGGGGTACAGATCACCACCATCATCCACAAATACGAGTTGGCAGATGTGTTCCCGGCAGAGGTCCTGGCAGAATCGGCCGCTTTGCCGGAGCTGCCGTCTGCCCGCGATATGGAGGGCCGCGACGACTGGCGGAACCGCTGTGTGATTACCATCGACCCGGCTTCGGCGCGTGATTTCGACGATGCCATATCGGTGCGCCGTCTGGAGAAAGGCTGGGAGCTGGCCGTGCATATAGCGGATGTAGCTCATTATGTCCGACCCGGTTCTGCCCTGGACCACGAAGCCGCCAAACGCGGCAATTCGACCTATCTGCCTGATCGTGTGCTGCCGATGCTGCCACCGAGACTCTGCGACGGTATCTGTTCGTTGCGGCAGGGGGAGGAGCGGTTGACTCGCTTGTGCCTGATGCGCATCAACGAGCGGGGCGAGACCTACCGTGCTGAGTTCCGCGATGCCGTCATCTGCTCGCGACGGCGCTTGAGTTACCCTGAAGCTCTTGCCGTGTTGGAGCGACGGGGCAGTACGGAGGATGCCGAGATAGACGCCATGCTGCACGAGGCGCACGGCCTGGCGCAGTTGCTGCGCCGACGGCGCTTTGAGAATGGTTCGCTCAACCTGGATATGCCGGAGCTTCATGTCATCACCAATGACCATGGGGTTCCCACTGACGTGGAACAGGAGGTCAGCGATATCTCGCATCAGTTGATTGAGGAATTCATGCTGGCAGCCAATGAGGCTGTGGCGCGTGAGCTCAATGCCCGGGGACTCCCGACGGTGTATCGTGTGCATGAGGCGCCGGATTCGGCTAAACTGCAGGAGTTCGCGCAGCAGTTGCGTCTGTATGGGATTGCGGCGGGTACTCTGTCGACACGCGGAGAACTGGTGAAAGCCATGGAGAAACTGCATGGGCATCCGGATGAAGATTTGCTCAAGATTGCGCTGCTTCGAACGATGATGCGGGCGTGTTATTCTCCCCGACCGTTGGGGCACTACGGCCTGGCCAAGGGCGACTACTGCCATTTTACCAGCCCCATCCGCCGCTATGCTGATTTGCTGGTGCATCGGGCATTCAGTCGTCTGACCGGCCGCAGCGGCGCTGAGCATCCCCGACTGCTTTCACCCGGCAAGCTTGAGGATATCGCCCGCCATCTTTCGGAGACAGAGAGGCAGTCAGCCGCGGCAGAAAACGAGGCTGAGCAGCAGATGCTGCTGCTGTATATGGAGCAACAGTGCTCTGCAGAGCAGCCGCGTGTGTGGGAGGCCGTGGTGACGGCCGTATGGGGGCAGGGACTTGCTGTTGAGCTTCCTCTGCTGCGCCTGAAGGGATTTGTCTCGGGAGGTGAGCTGCCGAATGCCTCCCGATGGTACCACGAGCGCCATGCTGATTGCTGGCGTTCCTTTGACGGAGGCTGTATCAGACCGGGCGATGTCCTGCGGGTTATTCCTGTCAATCTGGATGCCGCCACCGGTTTCGTGGATTTTCGCCCCGTTGGTGAATAAAAATCCGCTCACGCCGGAAGGGGCATGAGCGGATGGGACCAATAGAATGTCAGTCGGCTGACTCAGACTTCTTCTTCCTCGCTATCGACCTCTTCGTCCTCAGCGGAGGGCTCATCTTCGTCATATTCCACTTCCTCCTCTTCTTCTTCCGTTTCCTCCTCTGATTCATCGTCAGCCGCCTTGGTTGCTATCTCGGCCGGGAGGTTTGTCTTCAGGAAATCGAGCAGGTAATCTGCCGTCAGCAGCTCGCGGGTGACAATCGGCTCGCCCTCCGGTAAGTACAGGGCATTGACCGGCACGGAGCTGCGGTTGAGCCGACGCATGGCAGCATCGATGGCCTCGTTCGGACGAGTCTTGTCGGCACGCATCAGCACGACACCGGCCTTGTTGAACTCAGCGTACACCTCGTCGCTGTAGGCGACACTCTTGTTAGCCAGACACGTGGCGCACCATTTGGCCGTGAAGTCCACGAATACGGGTGTCCCCTCGTCCAGCAGTTCCTGCATGCGCTCAGCATTCCACTCTACCCATTCTCTGGATATCTGTGCGGTGCCGTCATCCGTTGCCGGGGCTTCGGCAGAGCTCTTGGGCATGGCATAGTAGACGCCGATTCCGGCGAGAGCCAGCGCGACTACCAGACCGATGATGCGTGTGCGGCGTTCCTTGTACATGGGACACCAGCGGCCATAGACCCAGAAGGCCGCGCTGAAGATGACCAGACCGATGAGCACTTCGAGTGTAAGAGTGGGCGGATCAGCCGGGATAAAGGCGAGGTAGACAAAGAGAATCCACGCTGTTGCGGCGAAGAGCAGGAAGGAAAGCCCCTGTTTGAGAGATTCCATCCAGGCTCCGGGGGTAGGCAGGTACTTCACCAGGGAGGGGAAGAGCCCCAGCAGAATATAGGGGAAAGCGAGCCCCAATGCCATGAAGGTGAGAGCCGCCGTCATCCATACGCCGGGAAGCGCCATGGCGGCCGGCATGGCTGTACCCAGGAAGGGGGCGCTGCAGGGCGTGGCGACCACGGTCACGAAAAGCCCTTGGAAGAACGAGCCGGTGAGTCCGCTCTTGTTCTGCATGCTCTGTCCGGCAGAGGTCGCCCCGACGCCGATTTCAAACACGCCGAACATGCTCAGCCCCAGTGTGAGCAGCAGCAGCATAATCAGGAAAACAATCCATTCGTTCTGCATCCAGGCGGCCCAGTTGCGGCTTTCTGAACCGACGTCATTCCAAAGCGTGGAGAACCACTGCGTCCAGGGCTGTCCGGCCAGTACCTCCAGATTCGAGAAAACAATGAGCAGGGCTGCGATGATCCAGAACGAGATGAGAATGCCCAGCACGAATGCCAGCGAATGCAGCAATACCTTGCGGCGGCTGCCGCCGCCCAGTTCAACGAAGCTCATAATCTTGAGCCCGATGACGGGGAATACGCAGGGCATGAGGTTGAGAATGAGACCGCCGGCAAAGAGCGAGAGGAAAAGCATCAGCATGTCGAGTCCCAGGGGTGCCTTGCGGTCAGCGCCGACCTGAGCGACAGCTGACGGTGTCGTCATGTCGATATCCAATTCCGTGACCTTGCCGTCTGCTACCAGAACCCCGCTCAGGCGGGTGAGGGGCTTGCCCACCATGGCTTCGTCCATCGCCGGGTGCAGCAGATCCTTGTTGTCGTTGCGGGTGAGCACCAGGGTGTTGCCCTCTATCTTCTGAGCAACGGTCGGAGAGATGCTGTTGTCGTAGGAGAAGAAGTAGGCTTCTTTCGGTGTGGTGCCGTCGGGGAAGTGCAGGCGCACTTCCTTATCCGTCTGCTCGGCCTGTCCCTTGACAGGGGGTGTCATACCCACCAGGTTCTTGAGGCACGCTGCATTCCAGCCCGGGGCGGCAGCCCCATCGCCCGCCGTCAGTTCCAGCGTTGCAGTCGCGGTCGTGGGCGGAGCACAGCCTTCGTCCGAGCAGAGCTGAGCCGTGGAGCTCACCGTGAAGGAGGCCTGCTGCGGTGCATTGGTCTGAGGCGTAAGCTCCCAGACAATCAGGGGGGCTTCGTACGAGTAGGCAACGCTGCCGAAGGCGCTCTCATGGCGCACCGGGGCTGCCCAGAACGGGCCGCGCACGCTGAATCCCTCCGGTGCCTGCAGCTCGGCCGTCATCGGCTCACCCACCGTACCCGGGTTGCGGAAGTAGCCGTGCCAGGTTTCGGTGATTTCCCCCTTGGCGGCGATGTAGAATGGGGTACCTTGTTTGTAGCCGGACACTGAGGCCGAAGCGCTCAGTTTCAGTGTGGGACCGGAGGGAGCCTCCTCGCCACCCAGCAGAGCGGACAAACCTCCCATGGGGGAATCTCCGCTCGTGGGGAGAACTCCCTCCGGCAACTGGGCAGTGCACAGCCCGGTTGCGGTCAGCAGTGAAACGAATAACAGACGCAATGTGCTCATGCCGGTATTCTAGCACATGGCAACCCCCTCTGGCAAGGCGTTAGTGGCAGACGTTCGCCTCATTCAAATCAAAAAAGCGATTTCCAGACGCTTCAAGTGGTCGCGGCATGCTTTTTCCTTGCGTTTTTGGGTGTATCATATAGAATGCAGAGCGTGGAACCAGAATCGCAACAGCATGAGCAGCTTCCTGCTGCGCCCGGTGTGATGGTCAGGGTGCCGTTCCGGCGTCTGTATGGCTGGGGGATGTTCAGTATGGGGCTCGTGCCGGTTTTCATGCTCGTGAATCTGAGCCTGGGCTTGCTGATGGGGGAGGATGTCTGGAAACCCTGGCTGCTGTGGTTAGTGGGATATCTCGGAGTGTCTCTGATACCGGCCGGTGTGGCGTGGGTACTTCTGAAGAATCCGGCAGAAGCCGCTTTTTGGCGGAAACTGCTTTACGTTGTCGTCGTCACGCTGATGCTGATGCTGTCGGCCGTGGGTCTGTGGGGGAAGCCGGAGCCGCTGTCACTGATGGGTGTAGTCGTTCTCTTTTTTGCGAGCGTCCCGATATTGTTTCTTCTGGCAGCCTGTCGCCGTAATCGTCGGGAGAAATCGGCGGCATCGGAGTCGGAGGAACGAGGAGAGAAAAGCCGTTCGTTCGTGGTCGTGGGCAAATCGCTGCTGGAATGCTCGCTGCTGGCCGCATCCCCCTGGCTGGGTATTGGCTATATCTTTTGCCTGATGGGGCTGTCGCCTCATTTTGAGTTAGTCAGTTTTCTGGGGTGTCTGGCAGGCATCATCATACCCGCCTGGGTTGGGGTGGCCGTACTCCAGACCGTCATCTTGTGGTTGCTGCGGCTCTGTCGCAAGTGGTGGCCACTGTGTCTGGTTATTCTGATGGTTGCGCTCGGTGGTGCAGGCTGGTTCTGCTGCAGTGGCATAGCCGCCTGGCTGCTGTCGGCGGCTATACCGGCTCTGCTGCCCGGTATTTATGTAGCGCAGAGCATCCGTCAGTGGCGTTGCCCTGAGGAGACCCCGCAAGCGCGAATCAGGCGTTCACCTTTTGTCTGTGCGTTGTTGGCCGTTTTGTCGTTGACCGGCATGGCGCCAATTCTTCTGCTGGGCATGTTCATCCTGAGGAGGGAAGAAGCGGCGGCTGAGCTTGCCCTGATGGGGGGCTCTCTTCTGCTCCTGCTTTTGTATGCCGTTGTTTTACGGGTGTTGGCCTCGTGTATCATGGGTGAGGTGAAGACCGCACCGGCTGCCCGACGCGTTCTATACGTCCTGCTGGCTTGCCTGGTGCCCTCTTTCCCGGTTTTTTCGGGCTGCATGTGCTCTCATATCACTGACTTTCTGGCGTATGCACCCGGTCTGGCTCCGTTGGTCATCCTTCATCTGTATTTCCTGGAGCTGAATGTAAACTACGCGAAGGATTCGCCGTAAATCAAAGAGACCGCCGCTGCCACAGTGTGAGCGGCAGCGGCGGGGGAGAAAGTGGCGGCGGCTTCGCACGAGCATCAGGATTTGCCGCGGTCGCTGCGATGACCCCGTTCGGAGCGTTCCTGTCGGCTCCCACGGTCAGGGCGAAAATCGCGATCACCACGGAAGCGGCCGCTGCGGGATGAGGTATAGGAGTTATCCTCTCGGCGGGGACGATAGCCGCTGCCTTTGCCCTGCCAGGAGGCTGCGGCACGACGGGCTCCGCCGGGGATGAAGTCGCGGCGGGTATGACCCTCTGGGCGTCCCTTGTCTTCGCGGACGTTGACCTCGTAGCCGCAGATGCTGCAGCAGGACAGCGCGCTGACGAGCTGAGGCACCACTTCGGGGGCTACCTCGATGAGCGAATGCTTGAGGAAAATGCGGATGTCGCCGATGGTACCCTTGGGCGCCCCGCCTTCGTTGTAGAAGAGCCCGGCGATGTCTTTGGGCCGAATGCCCAGCAGCTTACCGCCGTTCATGAAAAGAGTTACAGTTTCCTGCAGATTGGACCAGTCCTGCCCTTTGTCTACGGCGGTGTTGTCGGCATCTGCTGCGCGATGGTAGCGGCTGGGACGATCCTCCGGGATGGGCTGCAGCTCGCGGCTTGTCTTCTGCAGCAGCAGGTTGAACATGGCTGTAAGCAGCTTGTCGGAGTCTATTTCCAAGTCTCGCAGTTCCTCCGGTACATCGTGTGCCTGAGCCGCCAGCTCCAGGATGTCATCCACCAGCGATTCGCGCCGAACCTGCTCCACCTGGGTACCGGTCATCACCTTCTCGCGCTGCATGCGCACACCGACGAAGCGTTCGATGCGGCCCAGCAGGGAGAAATCACGCCGCCCGATAAAGGTGACGGCTCGTCCCTTGCGCCCGGCGCGTGCCGTGCGGCCGATGCGGTGTACGTAGTCCTCCGGCTCGCGCGGGAGCTCAAAGTTCACCACCATATCCACATCGTCGATATCCAGCCCACGGGCTGCGATATCGGTGGCGACCAGTACGCTGAGGCACCCCTTGCGGAATGAGTCCATCACCCTCTCACGGAGTGTCTGGGGCATATCGCCGTGCAATCGGTCGACGGCATAACCACGAGCCAGCAGCCCATCTACCACGTCGTCTACCACGCGTTTGGTATTGGCAAAGACGAGTCCGCGCTTCATGCGCCCCATCTCAATGAGACGGCTGAGTACCTCGATACGCGAGGAGAACACCACTTCGTACACGCTCTGCTCGCAGGTGGGAACTGTCAGCACCGGGCGTTCGATGGAAATCTCCGTGGGATTCTCGGACAGACTGTCGATGAGCGAGCGAATGGCCGGTGACATCGTGGCCGAGAAGAACAGTGTCTGGCGCGGCGTGGGCAGCTGAGCCACCACGCGGTCGATATCCTCCTGGAAGCCCATGTCGAGCATTTCGTCAGCCTCATCGAGGATAAGCATGGAGATATTGTCCGTCCGGAGCTCGCCCTGCTCCATGAGGTCGAGGATGCGCCCGGGCGTGCCGACCACAAACTGTACTCCGCGTTTCAGTGCTGCCAGCTGAGGCCCGAAAGAGGCACCACCGTAGATGGGGGCTGCGGACACGCCGTCGAGGAAAAGTGCCAGCTTGTCCACCTCGCGGCAAATCTGAACGGCCAGTTCACGGGTAGGAGCCAGACAGAGCACCTGCACGGCACGTACTCCCGGATCGATACTCTCCAGCGCCGGGATGGAAAAGGCCAGTGTCTTGCCGGAGCCTGTGTGAGAAAGCCCCACGATATCCGCACCCTCCAGTGCTGCGGGAATAGCTTGTTCCTGAATGGGGGAAGGGGTTTCAAACCCGAGGACCTCAATGGCCTCCAGGATTTCCGGGCAGATACCGAGTTCGGAGAATGACATAGACGGCTCAGAGAATGCCGCAGAGAGGGGTACTTGTAAAGATAATTTCGCGTGGGTGACGCAGAAAGAGAGTGTTCGCCTGCGGTTATCATTTTTGTGCCTGATGTGATGCATATTGCCGGAGATTGCGTTTGACAGTCGCGCCACAGGGTGTATAATCAACCCATGAGCGCTATCCCATGGGTTACTATGCTGACTGCTTCTGTTGTGGCTGATTATATCAATCCCATAGCACAACCCGGAGAACCGGGCTATACGCCTGCTCCGAAGAATCATCTGCGGGTGCTTTTTGAGAACGATTCCGCTTTCGATGAGGATCGTAACTATACTCACGGGACTCGTATCGACTACGCACGTGAAATCAAGGGCAACCATTATTTCGGGGCCAGTATCACCCAGAATATCTATACTCCCGAGACCCATACCAACGGCAACGTCTACAACCAGCAGCCCCATGCCGGCTATCTCGCATTTGGCGGTGCCTACATGTACCGCGGAGAATACGTCGGTTCGTCTGTGGAGCTGCAGATCGGTACGACAGGCAAGGCTTCCTTTGCTGAAAATGCTCAATGGTTTGTCCATGAAATCGGTAAGATGGAGCAGTGGGACGGTTGGGGCGATCAGATTCCGTCGGAGGTGACGATGCAGCTTACCGCTCGTCAGGACTGGCGTCTTCCTTTCCTGGAGACGGATAACGGCGCTTATCAGACAGACGCACTTATCTACACACGTCAGGCTGTGGGTACCGTGTCTGTCGCCGGTGGTATCGGGCTCTCTCTTCGCTGGGGACGCAATTTGCCGGGCGCCATGCAGGTAGTGGGCAATCATGCTGCCGATTACAGTACAGGCCTGCTTCGCAAGAGCAGTTACAAGCCGGAGGAGACGTCCTGGTTCATTCTGGGCAGCGCCTATGGCTCCTATGTCGCTCGCGATTTGTTTATCGATGGCGGTGTGTTCCATGATTTTGAGCAGACTTGCAGCCGCTCTCCCTGGCAGGCTGAGTTGCAGCTGGGTACCGGTGTCGTGCACGAGGGAATCCACTACTACGCCGGTGCGGTGTGGCATACGCGTCGCTACCGCACGCAGGATAATCAGGCTCTCTACGGTACATTTGCCATATCCTGGCACTGGTAAGCCCTCTTCTGCATGAGCACTGTGTTGAAGATAAGCCTGATGGCGTTGGGTGCTGCCTGTGTGCTGTTGCTGGCGGGCGGTTTTCCCCTGATGGGTGCGCCGGAAGTGTATCGCGGTGGTGCCATGCTTCTGTTGGGGCTGGTGAGCACGCTGCTGTGCCTGTGGGGCGCGTGGCGGATTGCTGCCGGGCAGCGAGTGCGGCTGGTGTTCGGCCTCGTGTTCCTCTTCTTTGCCGTCATTGGGCTGGTGATACTGGGAAGCTACACCGCGCAGGGCTTCGCCTTTGCGCAGCAGGGCGGCCCCATGTGGATGGGGGCGCTGGCTATGTTCTGCACGGCTCTCTCCGGGGTGGTGTTCTTTGTCGTGTTCGGGTATCTGACCTATCGTGTGATGACGCGTCGTCTGTGGCTGGCCGGCATCCATGCGGCGCTGGCCTTGCTGGCCATCGGGGTGTACGTGGACTACAAGTATGAAGTACGCACCATGCTGACCCTCCCGGCAGACGGAACAGCGGCGGATTCCGTGCGCACCCGCGCGGGCGAGGTGCTGCCGCTGGGCTTCTCGCTGAAGGTGGAGTCCTTTGCCGTGTCGTACTACGACAACGTGAGCTACACGCTCTACACCATGGAGCAGGGGCGCCCGGTGAATCCCATTCAGCTGGAAGTGCAGGGGAACAGGCTGGTGGCCGGGGATGAAAGCTGGGATAAGAGCCTGTTGGAAACTGCCCCCGGTATGCAGCATCCTTTTTATCTCGTGCCGGGCAATCCGCCGCGCGTGATTTTGCAGAACCCGCCTGCGGTGAAGGATTACTGTGCCAACTGTGTGGTGAATACCGACCATCGCGGCCGCCCGGAGCAGCGTCGCCAGCAGCTGCGGGTGAATGAGCCCATCTCCTGCAAGGGCTGGCTCATCTCTCTGGTGTCCTATGACGCGCACCATGGCAGGACGCTGGTGCGGATGCAGGCGCGCCGCGCTCCCGGTCGCATTGCTGCGCTCAGCGGTATGGTCGGTATCATTATCTGCTCTGCCTGCTGGTGCTGGTGGAAGAAAGAGGAAACGGAGGTGCAGGCATGAGTTACTTAGTCTATACTCTGACGATTCTGTGTCTGCTGGCCTGCCTCGTGACGGTGGCGGCGGCCTGCCGGGCGCGAGAGTCGGCTGCCCGTCGTGCCCATTTGGCGGATTGGGTGCTGGCGGTGATGTTGTTTGCGGCGGATTGGGTGCTGGCGCAGGCGCCGCCTTTTGGCAACATGCGGCACGTGCTGGCCTTCTTCCCACTGGTCATGTACCCGGCGGCGGTGTATCTGCGGCGGTATCGCGGACTGTGCGTGGACGGCTGGTTGGCGGCGGCATCGGCGTTGGCGCTCATCGGGGCGCTCTGCATGCCCTTGCAGGCAAGCTGGCGGCAGATGCCCGCCCTGCAATCCCCCTGGTTTGCCCCACATGTGATTTCCTATGTTCTGTCCTACGGCCTGATGACCGTGGCGGCGCTGATGGTGCTCATCCGCCCGCTGCGCGGAGAGAAAGCGGCGCAGGATGAAAACACGGCAGATGCGCTGGTGAAACTGGCGTTCCCGTTCATGACCTTTGGCCTCTGGAGCGGAGCGCTCTGGGCAGATGCCGCCTGGGGGGCATACTGGTCCTGGGATATCAAGGAGGTCTGGGCACTCATCACCTGGTGTGTCTATCTCATCTACCTGCACACGGAGCGTCATGTTGCCTTTGCTGCGTGGCGGCGCCCCCTGTTGCTGCTGGGCTTTGCGGCGGTGCTGGTGACCTTCTTTGTGGTGAACCTGCTGCCCAATATCCAATCCCTGCACAGCTACGCGCAATAGGCCCGTGCGGCTGAGTCAGGAGGCGGGGGCATGCGGCGTCAATCCTCCAGCCTGTATCGGATGGTGGTTCGCAAGGTGGAGACGATGGCGGCAGCACCATTTTGTGCGGCACGGAAGCGCCAGTGCCGCAGAATCCAGCGGCGGGTGTGTTCGGCAAAATCCGGGTGAACCGCGGTGAGAATATCCACCGCTGTGGGAATCCCCGCAGCATCGATGTGGATGCAGATACCCACATCTCCTTCCATGCGCCGCTGTTTCATGCGGGCCGGGTAGGGGGGATGCGGCGTTTTCAGTGGAGCCGCGACCATCGTTTTCACCGGTGCGGATGCTTGCTTGGCGGTGCGGGGGGCGGCGCTCTTTTTGATTTCGGGCAGGAACGGGATGCCGTCCCCCGGCTCTTCGTAGGGGAGTGGTTCATCCGCATGAGCTATCGGCTCTATCGTCATATCGGGGAAAATAAACTCCGGCGGCATGGGCGGCGGGATGAGTGGTTGCGGCTCCGAAGTCGGGGGGGCGCTGCGGCTGGTGAGCATCTCCTGCGGAGGGGGGAATGATTCCGGCTCGGTGTAGGCGATACCGTGGAAATGGGTGTTGCCGCTGCCAATGACGAGCCGCACCTGCTGCAACAGCAGGCAGGCCGATGCCGCCAGAAGCGCGCCGGTGAGCCCGCAGCTGCGCCATGCCGTGCGCTCGCGTCGGCGAAGCAACTGCACCGGGGAAATGCGGCTGAAGCGGGTGAAACGACTCATGGCGCGGGGGAGGTATCAATCCAGTACAGGTGTGCATCCTCCACTTCATAGGGAGTCGGGGTGGAGAATCGGCAGGTCTCGCAGTCCGGGAAGCGGACGTGCGGGTGGCAGATGAGCCGCACGACGTTTTCTTTCCAGCCCGGCAGCCAGATGCACAGCTCCGCAATGCGGGTATCAGCCGCAGCGATGGCACGGGCCAGCTCATCGCGGGTGCGCGCCTGCTCACAGGCATCTATGGCGGCATTCAGTGCGGTATCATTCACGCCGAACGGTGCATCCGGCCCGCCGGCACCGGCACCGAAGAAACGTCTGTAATCCGGGAACGGCTCTCCCGGCATGGCGGCCCAGAAGAGGAGCTGGTGGCGCTGCTCATCCTCCTTTCGCTGTGCGGTTTGCCAGGGTACGGCATCCGGCACTATTTCCGCGCCGCAGACGGCGGCACTCTGCACCAGAATGCTGACCAGCGTGCTGATTTTGTCGTGCGGGGTGTAGGTGAGCCGGATGCTCAGTCGCGAGCCGTCCTCCTGCTGCAGAATCCCGTCTGCCCCCTGAACGGTGTACCCCGCACGGGCAAAGGCCGCGCGGGCTTCCTGCACATCAAACTGGTGGCAGGGCGTTCCGTCAGGACTCAGATCGCCGTAGCCGGAGGCAAAGGTGCGCAGCCGCTCACCCTCGCCCCGGAAAATAAGCTGCACGGCTCGCTCCATGTCCAGGGCGTGCATGAGCCCGCGCCGGAGATGCGGACAGGACAGCGTGCGGGTGTTGAAGGCAATGCCATAGGGCGGCAGGGGATATTCCGCACGGAAAATGTGGCGCTGCAGCGGCGGGGGAGCGGTTTCGGCGCGTTGGTGCCAGGCGGTGATGTTGCGTGTTTGCAGCATGTCCAGCCGCCCCCTCATGAGGAGCTCCCAGGCTTGCGCCTCATCCGTGGGGAAGTGGTGTTCCACGGCATCGGCATTGCAGCTGTAGCGGTAGTATTTCCTGTCTTTTGCCCACCAGTCCCGCACCCGCACCAGCTCAATCATGCGCCCGCGCTCCGTTCTGCCGACGGTGTAGCCGCCGGTGCCGGGCGGGATGCGGTGGGCATAGCGCTTGCGGTAGTCGCTGCCGAACTCGGCGTAGAAGCCCGGTTCTGCGGCATGGAGCAGGGCGGCGGCGGTCAGCACGGGTTGCAGTGTGGTTTCCCGCAGCGTGACGGCGAGGCATTCGTCACCCTCCACGCACACTTCCTCCACGGCGGAGGTCAGCGCATCCGCGCATCCTGCTTCTGCCCGCAGCAGCGCCCCCAGTGCATAGTCAGCCGCCCGTACGGGACACCCGTTGGAGTAGGTGGCGGCGGCATTCAGACGAAACCGGACGGTTCGCCCGGCAACCGACCAGTGACTCGCCGTTCCGGGGATTTCGTTGCCCGTGACGGGATGCCGCCGCACGAGCGGCACCTCGATGGCGGTGAAGAGATTGTAGTGGAAGAACTGCGGCTGCGGGCTGCCGAAGGCAAGGAAGTTGGCGGGATATGGCCCCACATTGCAGCGGCGCATACGGCCGCCTTTCCGGGCAGCGGAATCGCCAATCTCCGGCTCTTGCATACCGTCCTGCCAGCTCAGCCCGGTGGGGGGCTCCCCCCCGCAGCGCAGCCGGAATCCTGTCACCCGCGCTGCGCGTTCCCACATGTCGGTGGGGTAGGCTGCTGGGGCAGAGCGCTGCTCTACCGACTGCGGTTGCGGGGCAGGGCGGTGTGTGGCCCACCATGCGGCCCCCGTGAGCAGCATGAGCAGAATCACACAGATGATACCCCATCCTTTTTTCATCAGAACGAGATGGTGCAGCCGCCGTGAAGGGAGATACCGGCGCTGATGACGGAGTGAGCCGCGCTGTCCCAGGCACTTTCGATGACGTATTTCTGGTTGGTGAGGTTTTCCACACGGGCATGCAGGGTCAGATGCTCATTCACCTCATACCGGGCATACCATCGCAGGGAATAGTAGGCATCCAGCTTCGTGGCCACGGGATTTCCCTCAAAATTACTCCGCCCGGCGGCGGCCGTCAGTCCGATGCCGGTGGTCAGCCCCTCCAGCGGTGAGGTGTGGAGGTCTCCCGACCAGGTCTGGCGGGCAGAGGCGGGTATCTGGCGGTCATCGGAGGTCTTGGGCGAGGTGAGGGTACAGGCCAGCTTGTAGCCGGTGTCCCAGGCATCGTTCCACCCGCCGGTGAGGGCGATTTCCACCCCCTGCGCGGTCTGGTGTCCGGCGGCGTTGCGGTAGGTGTAGCCCTCATCGGCAAAGACGGTTTCGATGGCATCCTCCATGCGGGTGAGGAAGAGCGTGACGCTGAGGCTGTGTCCCAGGATGAACTCATGCTCCATGCCGACATCGAACGATATGGCCTTGGCACAGTCAATATCCGGATTGCCACGGTAGATGGTGGGGCCGTAGCCGTAATCGGCCCCGTGGTAGACGCTGTTGCTGTGCTGGAACGAGCTTGGCGCGCGGTAGCTCTGACCGACGGAGCCGAACAGGCGCGTCCTCTGCTGATTGAAGCGGTAGGAGCTTGCCAGTCGCGCGTTCAGCAGGCTGTCAAAATTGCTGCTGCGGTCCAGCCGGAGAGCCAGAGAATTATCCCAGCCGTCCACGGGGCGGTAGTGATGCTCTGCAAAGAGCCCGTAGGTGTTGTCCAGATTACTGTTGGTGTTGCGGTCGGATGTCTCGTACACGCTCGCCACATCGTATTGGTTGCGAATCCAGGAAAATCCCGCCGTGGTCGTGTTGTTTTTATTCCACCGGTAGGCGTTGCGCCATTCCAGCTGCACATTCCGCAAATCCGAGTACCAGCCGTGCCCCAGCATATAGTCCGAGCCATAGTACCCCGCCATCAGGCTGCTCGTCCAGGCACGGCTGAGCTTCACCTCCCCTTTTGCCGTCACCAGATTGGTGCGGAAGGTGTAGGGAGAGACGCCGTAGAGCGACCCGTAGTGATACGAGGCATCCTCCCGGCGGTAGGTGGCGGTGAGCGTGGTCTCTTCATTCACCTGATAGTCCAGCCGCAGCGCCTGGGCAAAGTTTTCATAGCGCCCGGCGTGTTTACCCGGCATTTTTCGCCCGTCTGCCAGAGTGATATCGTTGTTGGTATGCTCATAGGTGGAGGAAAGGAACCAGGCGAGGTCGTCCTGTTCGCCCTGTGTGGTGATATTGCCGGTATAGGAATCGTGGCTGCCTCCTTCGTTGAAGATGGAGACGGCAGGCTTGTCGCTGCTGCCTTTCGGGGTTTCCATGTAGATGACGCCCGCCATGGAGGTGCCGCCGTAGGTCGCTCCCTGCGCCCCGCGCAGCACCTCCAGCGTGCCCAGATCAAAGAGATTCGTGCGCGCCATGACATTGGAGCTCAGAATCCCGCTTCCGGAAAGCCCGGAGAGACGCATGCCGTCAATCATCGGCATGAAACTGTCACCGCTGCTCAGCCCGCGGATGACCACATTGCAGATGTTGCCGCGCTGGTTCTCGCCGCCGCCGCTCAGGCTGTAGACCCCGGGCACGGTGGTCAGCGCTTCGGCGGCGGTGTAGATTCCCTCTTTTTTCAGCTCGGGAATATCCAGCACCGTGACGGATACGCCGGAGCGGTCGTAGGCCAGGGCATTGCCGGCATGAGCCGACACCGTGATGGCGGGCATCTCTGCGCTCACTTCATCCGCTGCGGGAGCAACGGGGCACACACCTGCCAGCAAGAGGACAGGCACAATCGTTCGGAAAGCACCCCCCAGGGGTGCATGGTTTTCTTGTATCATTGTATGTTGGCCGGGACGCGGGGCAGTGCATCGCCACCCCATTGGTCTGGCGAACTCCCCGGGCTGGCATTCCGACTCAGCTGCCGCCCATCGGCGGTTGCAACACGGTTGCGGCACAGCGACGGATTCTCACCGTCTTTCCCATCTATTTCCTGCGGCTTCCCGCCGCCTCCCGGGTGTTCTCCCACGCGCAGACAGGCACGCAGGTACGCCCCCTATCTAACCATAATTACCCCCGCTCGGCAAGCCCCTTTTTGGGCTTTAAAAATCTGTTTACCCCGCCGGAGCAACTTCCCCGAGCCTATTCGTATTTCCTGAGCGATTTCCCCGCTGCGGAGTGATCCATTCAAAAAGCCGCTGTTCCTCTTCCGGGACAGCGGCTTTTTGAGAAGTGGTTCGGTAAACGCAAGTTGCTATCTCAGGAGTCGGAGTGCATTCAGGCAACGCTGCAAGATGTTCTGCTTTAAATCTGCAATAAACAACATATCCGGGACTGACAGTCTGAGTTCTTCTGCCGCGTTGGGCAATTGCTCTATGACCTGCCGCATAACCGTTTGAATCTCTTTCAGAACAAAGGCTCGGGGCAGTTGGATTTCATCTGCAAAATGTTCCCACTGAGCTTTTCCTATACGGGCGGGATTACGTATTCCCCCGATATTCATGGCTAAGTCGCCATTGAATTGAGGATATTGCAGTGTGCTGATTAAATCGTAAAAAGGAGCTAAGCGTAGACCTCCTTTTATTGTGCAAAGCGAAAGATTTTTGGCATGGGCGTCCATGTTACCTATACACAGATTAAAAGCAGCCCAACGCACCAATAACATGATATCCGGAGCCGGAAGCGTGGAATATGTTCTGAGCAGTTCCGCACATGTGCGGAATCCCGGACCTCCATCACATTCATATTTCATGGCTGAGGGCAAACTCGCCAGTTGACAGAAATCTTCCTGCGGAATGCGTTGCAGGGAGCTGCCTGATTCTCGACGGTCATAGCGCTGCACAACAAGAGAGCTGATGCCGGGCAAGGGCAGAAACTCCGTAGCTGCAACATGCCGCAAGACTCGGGTTGCCAGTTTCATGCAGAACAACTCATTAACAACGCTGCTCTTCACTCGTTCCATGGGCGTTTTGATAATGCAGTTGCTGGCGGCACCATGAAGAGGCAAGTGAAATATACCTTTTTTGCGAAAAAGCGGAAACTTGTTTTGTGCCCCCGCCAGAGAGAAAGAGACTCCGGGACGATTGCTGGCCAGAGGGTATTGAGGAAGATGTGTGAGGATGTCAATCAGCTCATTTTCTTCTAACGCTTTATACTCTCCCGATGATTGCGGAGCTCCAAGAGAAAAAGCTCCTGCGCAATCGCGTCCGATTTGCTTCATCAACGAGAAATAGTTGTTTGCAGAGATGCCAAAACGCTGCGATATGGCCAGGCGGATGGCAGCTTCCGGCAGGAGATTTTCAATGAAATATTCTACGGCCTTGCCCATATGCATCCCAGAATCCAGCGGGAGGTGAACGGAAAGAGGAAAACCATCTTTTTTCCAATCTTCCGAATAGGCAATATAATATTCGGCCTGTTCGGTCATACCAAATGAACCTACTTCTCTGTCTCCATGGTATACGGGCAATTCTTTCATGCTTTATGGTCTCCTCTACATTTCGCAAAAAGTTCAATACCAAGCATAGCGCATGTTTTCAGCACGATAATGAAGCTTACATTCCGCGCACCTCTCTCTAATTCCCCCAGCAAGCGAGGACTACACGCAAGCATGGCTGCCAGCGTTTCAATGGACAGCCCGGCTTCTTTTCTTTGTTGCCTGATGATGCTCCCTATGTCTGACAAATCTTGTATTTTCATCCCCATGGGGATGTTTTAGTCTTTTTTTGCATATTTGTCAACAAAATCTTCCCTTTATGTAATAAAATGTATCAAAATTCCATACTTAACCGTATTTATTCCCTTTATGTAGGTTTTTTTTACAATAGACCACGCCGAGATCCTATCATTTGTTCCGAGGATGATTATGTAGATATGTGGCAAAGAGTGCCGAGTTAGAGTTCATATCCCCAGGCAGCTTCGCATTTGAAATGCGATACGTTGCCGTGCGTGGGAGCCCAGGCCGAGTCTTGCCACTGTGCAAGGAAGCCGGGTGCTATAGCATGTTGTTTCATGTGTGAATCAGCAAGCCCGAGATCTTTGGGCTGCGTGGGGGGAGCTTTCTTCATTTGCTTGACTTTCTGTTCCCGATGGGGTACAACCTGCGCATGATTATCGACACTCACTGTCACCTGGTCTCGCCTAAGTATCCGCCCCTTGAGGAGGTGAGGGCTGAATCTCTGGAGCTGGGGGTGGGGCATTGTATCACGCAGGGGACGAATCCGTGGGATTGGGAGAAACACCTGGCGATTGCTGAGCAGATGCCTGATTTTGTATCGGCCTGTCTGGCTGTCCACCCGAGTGATGCGCATGAGGCTGACGGCGCAGCCATGGAGCGCATGGCTGAGCTCTGTCGCACGCATCGGCTGGCGGCTATCGGTGAGACGGGGCTGGATTATTTCTGGGATGCCCCGGCGGGGTGGAGCGAGCGTGATTTTCGCATGCGGCAGTGGGAGCTGCTGGAGCAGCACTATGCCCTCGCCGCGGAGCTGGGGCTCAATATCTCGCTGCATACCCGTGACAAAGTTGGTGCGGGGTCAGCCTGTTTCGATGATGCAGTGGCTATTGCCCGCCAGTTCCCGGGGGTGCGTCCGGTCTTCCACTGTTTCATCGGCTCGCAGGCTCAGGCGGAGCTGGTATTTGGTGAGCTCAACGGTATGATTTCCTTCACCGGGCTGCTGACGTTTAAGAAGACTGAGGATGTGCAGGCCGTGGCGGCCTGGTGTCCGCTGGATCGTTTCATGGTGGAGACGGACTCTCCGTATCTCTCGCCCGAGCCGTTCCGGGGCAAGCTCAATATCCCGGGACGTACCCGATTTGTGGTGGAGAAGATAGCGGCGCTCCGAGGGATGGAGCCGGCGGAAATAGCCGCGGCTACTACTCGTAATGCCTGCTCCTTTTTCCGCCTGCCTCAGCTAGCCGTCTGAGACTGAAAGAGCAGAGATTGCCTGGTAAGTTGGGCTGTTTTGTCAGCGGTGCAACATCGATGCGAATTCGCCTTTCTCGGTTGAGTTTAGGGCGTTTCTGCGATTTGGGGGGGGACATGGAGGACGCCGCAGGGGCGCAAAAAAGGCCGCTCCGAATGGGAGCGGCTCGAAGGGAGGGAAGTCTGCTCGGGGCTGCGTCAGCTCTCTTCCGGTTCGGCGCGGAAGCCGGGACGAGTGGTGACGATGATGAAGAGGATGCCGATGATGACGGAGAGCGCCCCATAGATGAGGAAGGTGGAGGTAGCCGCGGGGTCAGAGACGAGCCCGGTCATGTAGATGACGAGGAAGTTGCCCAGGGTGCTGGTGAGGAACCAGAAGCTGGACACGATACTCTTGAGGCTCTTGCCGGCGGCGGTGTAGGCGTACTCCAGCCCGGTGGTGCTCACCAGAATCTCAGAGATGGTGATGAGGAAGTAGGGGATGCACTGCCAGAGGATGCTGAGAGACTCGCCGGCATCCAGTCGGGCCTGCAGCCAGGCAACGGCACCGTAGGAGACACCCGCCAGGATGATACCGATGCCCATGCGCTTGAGCGGGGTGCTCCACTTGCCGATGTAGGGGTAGACGCAGAGGGTGATGAGCGGTACGAAAATCATTACCAGCAGAGGGTTGAAGCTCTGTATCTCCTCGGCGCCGAAGCGGAAGTTGATAGCAGAGAAGTAAACCGGGGTCATTTCCTTGCCCTGGATGACCCAGCTGGACATCGTCTGGTCAAACAGGCTCCAGAAGGGGATAATCATCGCAAAGACGGCCAGCACCCGCAGCAGGTTGCTGGTGGCGCGTCGGTCGCTTTCGGAGTAGCGGGCGGCGGTCAGTTCGCTGCCACGGTAGAGACGGGTACCCAGCACCCCCATGAACCCGCGTATGCCGAAGGTTTCGGCCAGCTTGAGGGCTGCGGCCAGGATAGCTGCTACGTAGAGCAGGATGGAAGCCAAACCGCAGAGTGAGGCGGTGGTGGCACTGCCGCCGCTGAGGCTGACCAGCTGCTCACCGCCATTCTTGGCCCAGTACCCCAGCAGGATGACGATGGGGGCTATCACGATGAAGGCTGCGATGCCCAGAGCGGTGTTGGTAGCGGCAGTTACAGCGGCGCCTCCGAAGCGTTCGCAGGCCGTCGGCGCGCCTCGGAAGATGCGGCAGAGCAGGGCTGGCAGGAAGGTGGGCTGGGTGGGGGGAATGTGTTTGTACTGTTTGCGTCCCAACCAGAAGATGAGGGTGGCCAGACCCATGAAGATGCCCGGGATACCGAATGCCCAGCTGTAGCCCCAGGTCTGGCGCACCCACGGTATCACCAGGAAGGAGAAGAAGGAGCCCAGGTTGATGGACCAGTAGAACGCCGCATACACGCGGGTCATGACGGCCGGCTCTTTCCTGGCATCTACCTGGTCGCCCACGAAGGCGGAGACGCAGGGTTTGATGCCGCCCGCTCCCAGTGCGATGATGAAGAGACCGATGAAGAGGATGTAGCGGCGCATCTCGATGCTCTCTGTCAGATCTGCCGTAGCCAGTACGCCGTGCCCGAGGCAGTAGAAGAGCGAGATATAGAGGATGGTGCGGTAGCGCCCCAGAAAGCGGTCGGCAATCCAGGCTCCCAGCAGGGGCAGGATATAGATGCCGGCCAGGAAGAGGTGCGCCACCTCGACGGCGGAGCTCTCACTCATGGCGAGCATGCCGGTCATGTATAGCACGAGGATGCTGCGCATGCCGTAGAAACTGAAGCGTTCGCAGGCTTCATTGCCTACGATGAACTTGGTCTGGGAGGGGAGGGACATGGTTGTCTGGTGGTGAGGTTCGGAAAAAAACGCATGCACAGCTCCGGGGGGCGGTGGCTGTGCATGGGGTGTATCGCGGCTTTCGCCGTGGGTGTCGAAAAACGGAAGAATGGGTTACTGATTGTTCCGGGGAGGAAGCGTGACGTGGAGACGGCGGTAGGCGTTGGACAGCCAGTCAAGCACCAGCATACTGCGCAGCTGCTCGTTCTGAGACGGAATCATGATGAATGCCTTCTGGGCGTTGTACTCCTGCGAGTCTTCGCAGGTGCGGCGTGTCACGGCGCTGATGCGGGCTCCCTCAGGGGTGATGATGATGGGCGCCAGCTTGCCGCTGGGTACGCTGAGCAGCGCCTGTGTCTCCAGGTGAGCGGGGACGTCGTTGCCGGCCATGATGCCGATGCCGACGGGGCCGAAATCCTCTACGGCTGCACCGGCTGCCGCTGCTTTGGCAAAGACGGCGTCAATGCCCTCTGCCTCGGCGGCCTTCATCTCGTCGTAGAGCTTATTGGCGGCAATCTCGAGAGCATTGTCGGCACGCTCTTTTTTCAGGTCTGCCAGAGCCTGCTCGCGGGCTGCTTCGTAGGGCAGCACCTGGGGCACCTCGATGGCCTCGACTCGCAGGAAGACGAGATTACCGGCGTCGGAGGTGAAGTAACCGCGTACCTGAGTGATACCGGCAAGGTCATCAGCCTTGCCTGCTTGGGCTGCGGCCTCGTAATCAGCCGGAGCAGGGGCGGTCTCTACTTCGGTAAAGGCGATGTCGGCCAGTGCGACTCGCTTGCCGTTGTGGTTGACCTCAGCCTGAAGCTCTGCAGGGGCTTCGGCGCGGGTGCAGAGGGCGTAGGTGGTGTGGGAGCTGCCGTCTGCCGTTTTGTAGGTGAAGGCTTCGTTTTCCGGGTTCTCGGCGGCGCCCTCCAGCAGCTTGTCAAAGCCCTTGCCGTTGGCCAGGGAAAGATCCTGCATGATGATGTCGGCGGTGGCCATGAGCGCTTCGAGGGAGGATTCCTTGGCCGGCGTCAGCGTGTAGAGCGAGACGATGCGGCGCTCGGTGCTCTTGTAGTTCTCCTTGTGCCCATCCCAGTAGGCTTTGATTTCCTCCTCGGAGGGGTCAGCCGGTGCTGAGACAGCCGAAGCGGGCAGCCAGGCAGTCTTGCCGCTGAGTTTCTGGGTCATGGCATCGATGAGTGCCGAGGTGCTCTTACCCTGGTAGCGCAGGTCATCCGTAAGCATGGCCGTGAGAACCTCCCAGACCATGACATCAGCCACGAGTGAGCGGAACGCCGCTTCCTGTGCATTGTTGGCTACGCCTTTGTAGGTGCCGCTCATGCGGTGGTAGAGCGCCTGGTCAAAGCTGCCATCGCTCTTGCGGAATGCCGGCATAGCCTGGATATAGGCGTCAATCTGCTCCCGGGAGGGGGCGATGCCGAGCTGGGCTGCTTCCTGCTGCAGTACGGCGCGGTTGACGGCGATGTTGAGCTCGGCCTCCTCTGAGCCGCCGTAGCACCAGAGCTGCAGCGTGTCCTGCAGCAGATTGACCAGACGGTCATATTCGGGGTGTTGCTGTGCGTAGGCCTGCATGGCGGCCGTCTCATCAGCGCTGAGCTGGTCGTCATCATTGGTGTCGAAACGGTCGCGCAGTTTGCCGTACGTAGCACTCTGGAGCTCCTGGATGTAGTTGCGTCCGCCCTCACCGAGAGAGAGTGTGTCGGGGTAGGAATAGCCGGTGCCGTTGACTTCGATGTAGGCATCGCGCCCAATCATGCTGCCTTTGTCGGCATAGTCCATCAGGACCAGACCGAAGCCCACGCCGATGACGGCGATGAGTACAATCAGCGAGTTTTTGCGGATCAGTTCGAGTACGCTCATGGTATTGGTGGTGGAAAATGGATACTGCGTTGCCGCTCGCACGCGCGAAAGGCAACGCGCCTATTCTAGCGGATTCTCTACGCGTTGCAAGCAAGAAAACGCCTCCTTGTGTCATGAGAGGGCGCAGACGGCCGCGCGCATTGCTTCAAAAATCGAAGCCAGTGAGAAACCGACATTCTGTCTACGATGATTCAGTTTTAGGTTTGGTTATGTTACAACAGGAAAATATCCCACATTGTATCTGCGGGGAGCATGAGGAGGGGTAAAGGTGTAAGAAGAATGCCCGCCGGATAGCGGGCTTGGGGAGGGGATTGTGTTGACTATGTTACGCCAGCTCGGCGAGGAAGCCGCTTTCATCGAGGTAGATATTGTCGGGGAGGCTGTAGGGGCCTGCGAGGGAGGGGCCTTCGACAACGGCGTTGGCGCCGCCGGGGGCAGAGCTGACTCGGTAGCCGGGGAGGAGAAGACCGCGGGTGCGCGGGCGGGCTCCCAGTTGGATGGTGCCGTCGCGCATCTTGAAGACGCTGTGGCACATACTCATGGAGATGACGGTGCCGGACGGGGTGGCCAGGCAGGGGCGCCAGCGCATGTTGGGCGTAGAGATGGCAGGGCTGCCGCTGAAGTCATAGAAGGGAATCTGGCGCGGCGGGATGGTGGTGAGCAGGATGCGGCGCATGGTTTTACCGCCCACAATCTGGGAGATATTGGTGGGCAGGGTTTCCTGCGGCGCATCGATGAGCTGGACGGGAGTGTGGGTGATGATGGGCCAGAGTACGCTGAGCACGAGTTCCTGCGGTTCGCCGTTGCCCACGGTGGTGAGCAGACGGTGGCGACGCTCCTTGAGAGCGTTGACGCGGCGCACCTGGCAGGCGTTCATCCAGTGGCGGTGCAGGGCGAGCAGGTTACTCGTGCCCTCAATCAGAAGCTCAAGCCATTTGCGAGCCAGCCCCTGATGCTCGGGAGATGGGCTGCGGCTGATGACTGCTGCGGCGATCTGAATGCCGGTGAGCTCGCCGCCGGGGTAGAAGACGAGAGGTTTCTTGCCGATGTCTTCCAGCGAGCGCAGCAGCAACTCGCGCCCGGCGCTGTCAGCGGTTTCCAGACTCTTGGCTGAGAGATTGCGGAAGGCGCGCAAGACTGCACGGCTGTTGAAGGTCTCCGGATCCATAGGCTCACCGACGGCTACGGTGAAGGGATAGGGTATCTCGCGCGGAAGCTTGGTGAAGAAACGGCTGCGGTGGTAGGAGAAGATGCTGCCCCAGAGCCCGTCCATGTATACCGGAATGATGGTGGCATGAGCTCGGCGGGCAATCATCTCCATCCCTCGGCGGATGGGGGTGAGGCAGCCGCTGCGGGTCAGTTGTCCCTCGGGGAAGATACAGATGAGGTCGCCGTTTTCGATTCCCTTGGCGGCGTTCATGATGGCTTCACGCGGGTTCTTGCTGGAGATGGGGAGGGAGTTGAAGATTTCGAGTACCCAACTCAGCATTCGCATCGTCGTGAATTCTTCGGCTACGATGAACCGCACGGGGCGCGGACACACCATGGTCAGGAAGAGGGCGTCGGCAAAGGTGGTGTGGTTCACCACCAGCAGGGCACCGCCGCGCTCGGGCAGACGCTCAATGTTCACGCAGCGTGGGCGGTAGAAGAGCCGCATGACCCAGATGCCCAGCATACGGATGAGCTCCTGGGGGATGAGTCGCAGGGTCGAGATGAGGATGAAGCCGCTCATCAGGAAGAGGACGAAGAACTGTGTCTGCGGTGTGGCACCATACTCATGCATGAGCCAGATGAAGACGACGGCGACCAGACCCATGAGGTTGTCGATGAGGTTGCCGGCGGCGATGATGCTGCCTCGGTTGGCGGGGTCGCAGTTGTCCTGCAGGTAGGTGTTGAGCGGAGCCATGAAGATGGCTCCAAAGGCACCGGTAAGAGCCAGCAGAGCGTTGCTCACGTAGGTGTTGACCTCAAATATCGTCAGTAGCAGTGTGCAGAGGGTGATGCCTAGTGCACCCAGGGGAATGAGCCCCAGTTCGTTCTTGCCGCGGCAGAGCAGGGAGGCAATGATGCCGCCGGTGATGACGCCGCCGCCCAGCCAGGCCATCAGGATACCGCTCTGCATACTGAAGTCGACGCTCGGATCGGCTATCTGCAAATCTTTGGCTATCTGGATGAGGATGAGGAAGAGTGAGCCTGCCAGACACCAGAAGTAAGAGAGGCCGATTTCGCTCAGGCGCAGTTCGCGGTTGTTCCACAGGTATTTAATCTGACCGAAGTGCTCGTAGAACAGGCTCCAGCTGAACTTGCGCGTTGGCTTGGAATGATAGCGAGGTACCAGGAATGAGGCTGCGGTGACGACCCCTGCCAGCGAGAGAAAGACCCAGGTGGGCAGTATCACGGCGTTCCAGCCCGCTTCTTCCACGGCGTCCGGTTGCAGCGAGTATCCTTCCAGCAGGTGGCTGAACCAGAAGAAAACGCCTATCTGGGCGGCCAGCAACACGAAGACCATGCTGGTTTCGATGATGGTGGAGCCGAACCCGATGTAGCGTGAGCCGAGCAGATCCTTGACGATGCCTTTCTTGGCAGGCGACAGGATGGTAGCCTGCGTGGCAAAGATGGCGAACCAGATGATGGCGGCGCGCATGTCGTGCTGGTAGAAGCAGAAGAGCATGCAGCTCATCACGATAATCTGCGCAAAACTCATCACCTGAATGATGCGTGTCTTGCAGAAGCAATCAGCCAGCCATCCCACCAGCGGCGCAAACAGGATGTAGGGAAGCACGAATATCGCACCCAACATGTACTCCAGCGTGCTGCCATCGGCACCCCACAGCCACACGCCCAGCGGTATCAGCAAAAATTGTACCGCCTTTTCGTTGAATGCATTCTGCGCCTGTACCGCTACGAGTGTCCAGAAACCGGTCCATTCCTTGCGGGTTGGCTCTTTGTAAAATTCATCAGAATCTTCTGCCATATGTAGAGATGATACCAAGCATATTATCTCACAAATACGGCAGGAATCAAGCCTATTCAACGTTTATGAACGCTGTGGCAGGAAAAAATGCGGAGGCGTAGGCAGAACCCTCGGTGGAGCAGGGGTGAGCTAACGCGATTTCGCTGATGCGGGATGCGTTTTTTACTCTTCTGCTGCCTTTTTTATGGCCGGGAGCATGTAGAATCTCTCATGTGACTTCGAGGGGAGCATATACCGCGGGGTCGTGTGGAGCTTATGGCGGCGGCGGTATATTTCGGCTCGTTCGCAAGTGCCGATACCGCAGGTCAGCGACAGGTAGTTGATTTTATCGCCGTTTTCTCGCAGGAACTCCAGCTCGATGAAAGTGAAGAATGATGGCCCCAGCATCATCTGCTGCATGTCTGCCTGCATTTTGTCCCATGCTTCCCGACTGAGAGGCGGCATATCCTGTAGCTGAGGTATGATTTCCTGTACGGTGGAGAGCTCTTCGTCACTCAGCGGGATGATGGTGTCCGGGCGGTCGCCGCGAGAAGCGTGGATGATGCGTACCTGTGCCCGGGCTGCCTGAGCCGCCGCTTTTTTCAGGTCGGTCAGCGTATCACTTTCGCCTTGGTGGCGTTCGATGTATTGGGCGTATTTCTCGTCGAGTTCGCGGGCTTCCTGATATTGTTCTATGAGCTCGCAGGAGTTCAGCAGCAGGGTGCAGAGGATAGCGGGGAGAAAATATTTCTTCATGTTTGAGAGCAAGGGAGGGTGTTGGGCTGACAGGACAAAACGTACGGTGAGTTCGTGCAAACTCTACCGCACGTTTTGAGGAAAGAGAGATGTAAGATTCGCTATCAGAAGCGGATGGTGTAGTCGGCGGGGTCACGAGGTGCCTCCGGGGCGCGGTCGCAGGGAGGCAGCATGTTGTTGAGGTGGCGCTTCATGATGGTCTTCTTCATGCCGGCATCGTTGCGGACAGCCTGTTCGACTGATTCCTTGATTTCTGCGGCGCGTTTTTTCTCGGTCTTGGCGCGAGCCTTGGCGCAGCGCTCCAGACTGGCTTTCTGGGCGGGAGTAGCCACAGACTTGAGTCCCTCAGTGGAGAGATCCTTTTCGGTGAGGGTGGGCGCAGCCATTGCCACGGATGCGGCAAGCACGGTCAGGGAGAGAAGAGAAAGAGTTTTCATGCTGTGGAAAATGATACTCTGAGTATAGAGAAAGGGTGGCGTATGTCAAGCTCATTTTTATCTGTTGGTGGTACTTTGGTACAAAAAAACGCGCAGGAACGGAGAAATGCTGCGTCAAATCGTCTCCCCTGAGCTCGGTAAGGACGATTCGTTCGAGGGTGGTGTCAGCGATGACGGATTTGTGCAGAATCAGTTGAAGCCCTCATCGAGCATGCTGAACATGTCCAGCTGCTCGACATCCGGTTCCTCCGCTGCGGGCAAGCCGGTCTCTCGGGCTCGTTTTCTGCGGGCGCTGCGAGGTTCGCGAGCAGAGGCTGTCATCTCCAGATGGGTGAGTACCTGTTTGGCTCGTTCGATAATGGGGGCGGGCAGCCCCGCGAGTCTTGCTACCTGGATACCGTAGGATTTATCAGCCGGTCCGGGCAGAACCTTTCGCAGGAAGACGATTTCGTCTTTCCACTCACGGACTTCCACATGTCGGTTGCTCACGGCGCTGCGGCTGTGTTCCAGATCCACCATCTCATGGTAGTGGGTGGCAAACATGGTGCGGGCGCCGATGATGTCGTGCAGGTGCTCGGCTACTGCCCATGCGATGGAAAGTCCATCGAAGGTGGCGGTGCCGCGCCCGATTTCATCCAGAATGACCAGCGAGTGCTCGGTGGCATTGTTGAGGATGAGTGCAGTCTCACTCATTTCAACCATGAAGGTGGACTGGCCGCGGGCGATATCATCGCTGGCGCCCACGCGGCAGAAGATGCGGTCTACGAGGCCGATGCGGGCGGCATCTGCCGGGACGTAGGAGCCAATCTGCGCCATGAGGGTGATGAGTGCCACCTGACGGATGTAGGTGCTCTTGCCTGCCATGTTGGGACCGGTGAGGATGAGAACCCGGTTGGACTCCGCGTCCATCTCCGTATCATTAGGTACGAAGGCGATATCGGTCTGTACTCGCTCAATGACCGGGTGGCGGCCATTGGTGATGAGAAGGTCGCGGCTGTGATCCAACTGCGGGCGGCAGTAGCGGTGACGCTGGGCGCTTTCGGCCAGTGCCAGCAGGACATCCGCCTCGGCCAGAGCCTCAGAGGTGGATTGGATGAGGTCGATATACTTGCCGGTTTGCTCCCGAAGCTCGCAGAATAGCTCGTATTCCAGCTGGCGCGAGCGCTCATCGGCTCCCAGGATGGTGCCTTCCATCTTCTTGAGTTCTTCGGTGACGAATCGCTCGGCGTTGGCGAGCGTTTGCTTGCGGATATAGCGATCTGTGGGAACCTTGGAGAAGTTGGCTCGGGTGACTTCGATATAGTAGCCAAAGACGTTGTTGTAGCGAATCTTGAGCGAGTCGATGCCGGTGAGACTGCGCTCGCGGGTTTCGAGCTCCGCCAGCCAGTTCTTGCCCTCGCGTGAGGCGGCGCGCAGCTCATCGAGGCGCGGGTCGTAGCCGTCTTGAATCATACCGCCTTCCTTGATGGTGACAGGGGGCTCTACGACGATGGCTCGCTGCAGCAGGTCGGTCAGCTCGGTGAAATCGCCCAGTCGGCGGAGCAGGGGGGCAAAGAGGGCCTGGTGTTGCTCCAGGGCGCTCAGGTCGGCGGCGATTCCCGGCAGTTGCGCCAGCGAGGTGCCCAGTGCAAGCAAGTCGCGGGCGTTACCGGCTCCCTGAGAGAGCCGCGATATCAGGCGCTCCATATCACGTACTCCCTTGAGCGAGTCGCGCAGCTTGCTCATCAGGAACGGATCAGCCAGGAATCCGGCAATGAGCTCCTGGCGGCGCAGCAGTTCATCGCGGTCGCAGATGGGGTGCAGAATCCAGTCGCGCAGTTTACGAGCCCCCATGGGGGTGGAGGTGCTGTCCAGGGTGCCCAGAAGCGTGTTTTTCGTGCCGCCGCGGGCTTCCACCAGATCCAGATTACGGCGTGAGGCAGTGTCGATGAGTACGGCGTTGTCCGTAGCGCGTAGGGAGAGCTTGCGGAGGTGGTCAGTCTGGCGGCGCAGCTGGTGCTTCAGGTAGTGCAGAATGGCTGCAGCCGCTCCGGGAGCAGCGCTCAGGTGGGCGCAGCCGAAGCCCTCCAGCGAGTGAACTCGGAAGTGGCTTTCCAGGGCGGGGCGGGCTACTCCGGGCAGGAAGGTATAAGCATCGTAATACTGCGTGACGGGCAGCTGCGCGAACTCGCTCCGCTGCTCATCGCTGACCAGCAGCTCGCGCGGGTGGATGCGAGCCACTTCGTCGGTCAGTTCTTCTGCGCTGTCATAGTCAGCCACGGTGAATTCGCCGGTGGTGTGGTCGGCGCAGGCCAAGCCCCAGGTGTTTTTGTAGCGGTAGCAGGCGGCGATATAGTTGTGCTCGCCCTCGTCCAGCAGGCTCAGATCAGCCAGCGTGCCGGCGGAGACGATGCGGGTAATCTCGCGCTCCACCAGCTTGCCCGGTACGGGGATACTCATCTGCTCTGCAATGGCCACGCGGCGTCCCATCTTGACAATCTGGCCGATATAGCCCTCCGCTGCGTGAAAGGGGACGCCGCACATCGGGATGGTCTGGCGCTTTGTAAGTGTGAGCCCGAGAGCCTGGGCACACTCGACCGCATCCTCAAAGAACATCTCGTAGAAATCTCCCAGTCGGAAAAACAGCCACACATCCTCCGGCAGTGACTGCTTCATGCGCAGGTACTGGTCCATCATGGGGCTTATTTTTGCGGCGTCGGCCATGGTCGATAAGGTTCGCACCACTCTACCCTGTCTTCCTGCATATTTCAAGCATTTTCCACGTTATCGCCTCGTAAAAAAAACACGATTTTTACATTGAAATGCTGTTGCAGACAGATTATACTGGCGGCGTTATGAAGAATTTTGACCTCATTGAGCAGAAAATGCAGGCTGTCGGGCTTTCTCGTGCGGCCATCGAGGCGTTTCGCCACAGCGTGAGTGTGCTCACCTCAGATCAGTCCATGGAGATTCCCGAATCCGCTATCGAGCCGGCTTGCGGCGTAGAGGACTGGGAGGAGCTGGTAGCCTCCACCCCCGAGGCTGACGCCTCGCTGCTGGCGCAGGCGGTACTGGTGAAGCTCAACGGCGGTCTGGGCACAGGCATGGGGCTGCAGAAAGCCAAGAGCCTGCTGGAGATTAAGCCGGGTGTCACCTTCCTCGACCTCATCGTGCGCCAGGTGAAGAGTCTGCGTGAGCGGGCGGGTTACCCGGTCAATCTGTTGTTGATGAACTCTTTCTCGACCAGTGAGGACACCATGGCGTACCTCTCACGCTATACTGAGGGTGGCTTTGCCGACTCGGCTCAGGTGGAGATGCTGCAGAACCGCGTACCCAAGCTTCTGACGGATACGCTGCAACCCGTAGAGTTCCCGGATAACCCGGATTTGGAGTGGTGCCCACCCGGTCATGGGGATCTCTACCCGGCCATTGTCGGTTCGGGCTGGTTGGATAAGCTGCTGAACGCCGGGGTGAAATATGCCTTTGTGTCCAACTCTGATAATTTGGGTGCGCAGTTGGATACCCGATTCCTGCGCTGGTTTGCCGAGAGTGGGGCTCCTTTTGTGATGGAGGTGACTCGCCGTACTGAAGCTGATAAGAAAGGAGGACATCTGGCCACTCGTCGCAGCGATGGGCAGCCGCTGCTGCGCGAGATCGCTCAGTGCCCGGAGGCCGATGTAGCCGCGTTCCAGGATATCGAAACTCACCGCTATTTCAATACCAATAACCTCTGGATTCGACTCGATGCCCTGCGTGATCTGCTTGCCTCCAACGGTGGGGTGATGCCGCTGCCGGTCATCCGCAACGTCAAGACTGTGGATCCACGCGATGCTTCCACTCCCTCTGTCTACCAGCTGGAGACCGCCATGGGAGCTGCCATTGAGTGTTTCCCCGGTGCTCGTGCGGTGTGTGTGCCTCGTTCTCGTTTCTTCCCGGTCAAGACCTGTTCGGATCTGCTGTTGCTGCGCTCTGATGCCGTCTGTATCGACGAAGCCGGGTGCATGAGCCTGGCGCCCGAATGCGGCGGGGTAGCTCCGGTGGTGCTGCTCGATACCAAGACTTATAAGCTGGTGGATTCTCTGGAGACTCTCGGTGTCCCCTCGCTCAGGAACGTGAAACGTCTGGTCGTGAAAGGTGCTCACCGTTTTGCCGATGGTGAAGCCCTGAGTGGTGAAGTAGTAATCGGCTGAATGGTAACACACGGCTCATTCGCCTGTATCCACGTTTCGTAAACCTGCTAATCCCGCTTTATCCTTGCCGGTTTCTCCTCAAAAACGAGCCGAGTTGCTCCTCCGCATGCAGCAGTTGGGGGTGCACGAGGCTGATTTGAAAGAGTCTTTTGTGCGCGGCTCAGGCAAGGGCGGGCAGAAGGTGAACAAGACGAACAGCTGCGTCTGTCTTGTTCACCTTCCCAGCGGCATTGTCATCAAGTGCCACCGCGAGCGAGAGCGTGAAATCAACCGCTTCCTGGCTCGGCGGGCGCTCTGCGATGAGCTCGACCATCGTCTTACCGGCGCGCCCGATGCGCACCAGGCCGACCGCCTGCGTCACCGCCGCCGCTGCGGTGGACGTCCTGCCACGCGGGGGCTTCATGTCGATTTTCGACATATTCCCACACAAAACGGTGCTTCCGGTGCGCCTCAATGATAGCAGATGCTTCCCTGCGGCTTAATTTTACCACCGCTTCTGAGTCATATGAATAAAATCACTACCTTTATGCTACTGCTTCTCGGGGCTGCTGTTTTCTGTATCGGCAGCGCGGCTGAAGCTGCGTTGTCGATTCATGTGGGACGTCGCGGACCACTGCCGCCGCCGCCTCCACATCATGGCTGCCGCCCCTGTGTGCCACGCTGCCGGGTGCCGCTGCCGCCCCCGCCACCCCGCCATTGTGGCAAGCATCGCAAGCATCGGCATCACCACGGTCGAGCACCCCGCCGCTGCTACAACTACACGGTGCGCTTCTGATGTTTTTTTTCTGTCCGGCACCGGCAGAGGGGAGAGGAGAGAGAGTACTCCCCCTGCGGTTGCCGGACAGCTGTTTATGCCGGGCTTGCAGCCGAGCCTTTTTTTCGGCTTTCTTAAAGAGTCGGCTGTTATACCTGCTTCCTGTTAGTGGCTGACGGCGAATTGCTTGTTTTTTCAATCTGGGAAAAGACTTGCTTTTGTGATGGGCTTTGCTAGCATTTGCTCCACGTATGAAGAAGAGACACACGCGCAGACCCGCTTTACGTCGGGCGGCATTATTGGTTGGAGGTCTGGCAGCAACCGGTAGCTTGAATATGTGTGCTTCTATTTCGTCATGGCGCCACGGCAGTGTGGAAGAGGTAGCGGATGTGTCGCAGAATGTTCGAGCCTACCGTGACGCTGCGCAGCGTAATGACCGCGATGCCCAGTTCCGCCTTGGCTGCTGCTATCTCGACGGCCTCGGCGTCAGCCCCAGTCGCGAGTCGGCTCGCTATTGGCTCCGCCTCGCTGCTGCTCAGGGGCATCGTGACGCGCGTGACTTGCTCTCCCGCTTGGGCTGATTTGCCCGGCCGTTTAACCCCGTTTAATTTGTTGCCCTCCCCATACGTGCTCCCGGAGGAGAGCCGGTGATGTCTGTCGAATGGAGAAATGAAACTGAATGAGTGAATTTCTTAGTGGATTTTTTATATGAATGATGAATCAGTGGGATCTGTCATATGAAGGTGGCGTGGGTGAGCTGTTGTTTGCTGTGCTGGTATACGAAAGGGATGGAGGACGATGTTAGAAGACTGTATAGTCTATCAAAATAGATAGCATATAACTTCATTTGTGGAGAATAGAAAAATAGCAACGATATATTTTTGTTTATTCATACTATTTCGGGAGGAACATAATTAAATAATGATAACTGCTACGGAAACAAAACAAGTGGAATGTTGCGTTTGGTGGTGAGATAAAAATCATCATGAATATTCACTTGTTTCTGATGGAAGTGCTGAAGGAGACTTCTTATGTGCAGGGGAGGATGAATAAGAACCGGACTTGATGCCCTTTTGGTGTTGTTGTCGAGGATTGGGTTACTGCGGTTTCATTGTATATCGAGGGGGTGTCATGGAGGTTGTATTGTCATTCAAAACCTTTTTGTAAAGATGTTCTGTATGTGCTAATGAGCCAATTTATAGTAATTAACAATATTTTATTTCTTAAAGTAAAGAAATAATAATAGTTATTGTAGTAAAAATAAGAAAAAGAGACAAGTGCGTGTGTGTGAAATGGGGCGAAGGGTGCAGTTTTTAGGTGAAGAGCAGGGGAGGTGTAAATGGGTTGTCAGGGATGCAAAAAGATGGTTGAAGTACGCATGATGAGTGCCCGTTTCGATGAAAAAACAGCCGTTCATTGTGCCTCAAAAGAACGCTTTTTTACGTATCCGGGAGACTTGAAAAAGTAAAAAAACGCTTTTGAGGAATTGATGCTCTAAACCGGACATTTATCAGAGAAAAATGAAGAAAAATGATGAAAAAGCAAACATATGAGTCTTTGAATGCTGTTAAAAAAAACATAAGATGAAGTTAGTCTCCTGATGGGGAGAAAAGAGTATCTTTCTCTGTGATGTGTTGAAAAATATGAATTGCTGGTATTACTCAGATTGTCTTATGCGGGAAATGAGAGCCAAATATTTTCATATCTAGCATCTCTGTGGACATCTCGGAGCTATTTATTGAGGATGAAGTGAGCGAGATTTGCAATAATTTAATAGTCAATGAGTAAGCATTAAAAATAAAATCGTTGTGCTGCGTGCGAAATTTCGTACAGAATCACGGGTGCGTTTCAAATTTTCGATTCTCGCGGCACTTTAAATCCCGAAAAAAACGGTGAATTTTACCTTGAGGCCGTTTATCGGGAGCCTATTTTGGCGTTTTCCGGGACTCACCTTCCACCGACATCCCATGAAGCACTGGGGTAGACAGTGTATATTTCAATGGTATGGTGAGCGCTTGTTTTACAGCTCACGGAAGAATTTTTCCACCGGCTGCGAGGGGCCGGGGATAGGAACGTTACCCATATCCCAGACCGTTTCGGTTTCGAAATTGAAGTAATGGAGTGCTCCGGATTTCTGGCGAAGGTATAGTTCCGTGGGGTATTTTTTCCAGGCCGTCTCACCGCCCTGAAAGCCGATGCAGGTATACCATGGCTCCGAGCCCTCCCCCAAACCATCCGTTGGGTGAACATTGACACTGTAGAAAGTTGTGCCGTCAATGTCATACGTGTGCATATACCAGCGGCGTTCCCCTCCGCTGTATAGTGTCTTACTGCCGAAAAGCGAGCCGATGATACTCCCCAGAACCACCAGACAAAGCACGCCGAAACACCCCAGAGAACACCCATGCGAACACCCGTTTTTCTTCCCCTGCAGGCGCATTTTTATCAACGCTCGTCCTATGATGACCAGCACCACCACTGCCGCAACAGGCATCACATAGGGTTCCAGGTAAATCCACATATACACGGCATTTTAGAACTAACGAGCTTAACAGTCAAGCCGAATGAACTCTATTTTACGCAGAAAAAAGCATCGCTCCGGCACCGACACACAACTCAGCGTATACTCCAATAGGCTTTCGCTTGCTGCACCTGCGGCAAGTTCAGATAACGCGAGCGCAGCAAGTTTACGCTCCGGTGCCCCATCTCTATCTGCAGAGCAGCTAAATCACGAAAGTAGGCAGCGTGATAGCTGGCAAAAGTGTGGCGGCACACATCCGGCACCCACCGGCCCGGGGCAAAACCGGCAGCGCGGCGCAGCCGCCTCCAGCGGTTTTCCCAGTTTCCGGGAATACGCAGCGGCACACCGCGCAGCTTCCCCCTGTTGCGCAGCGGCACGGCGCGGCCACCGCCGGTCTTGCTACTGCTCGGCGGCACTATGACCCTGCCCTGCTCCGCTTGAATACGGCTTTCATCCAAACGAGCCACCTCCTGCGGACGCAGCCCGCAATACAGCATCAAATGCAGCGACAGCCGCATCGCCCGGTGCTCCGGCTGCTGCGCCGCCGCCTCCAACCGCTTGATTTCTTCCGGACTCAGGGGGCAGATTTCCTGCTCCCTCACCTGACGGCATTCTATGCGTGACACAGGATTTTCGCTACACCACTCCTGCCGCAAGCCAAAAGAAAAGATACTGTGAAGAATAGCCCGTCCTTTGTTATAGCTATGCACACTTCCACCGAAAGCCGCCTGCAACAGCTCCCGACACTCACGGGTAGACATCGCCCGCAGCGGTCGCTCTGTCACCCCCTCCACCCGCAGCATGCGCCGCACAAAATGCCGCAAATCGCGCAGCGTCACCGGCCGCCGTCCCGCCCTCGCCTGCACACTCGCCCATGCCGCCGCTTCAAATGAAACCGTGTTTTCCTCTGCCCTGATTGCCGACACCCCGGCATGCAGCACCCGCCGCATCAACCGCATCATTTCTCCCCTCTCCATCCCGGCACACCTCTCCCCCAGCTCCTCCGCCGTCTCCATCACCAGACGAGCTATATCGTTGAGATTTAACGGTAACTCCTTAATAATTTCCTTTGCTGTTTTCATAGTCTTTTCGGTAGGTGGTTCAGCATTCCTTATGCTGTAGAACAATGCTGAAACATGACTTGTTAATAATACGGGCATGAAGTGAACGGCCCGAATTTGACTTGAGTATTATTTCTCTGAAGTGTAGTGTACTCTTTACAGTATCTTTGGGCGAAAACAGATTTTTCTGCTTGACCAGCATAAGGAATGCTGATACGCTCGCGCGCGTGAAGCAGACCTTTCTCTCCCCTAGCTCCAATTATTTTGACCACAACGCTATTGTTTCGTACATCTGGGGTATTGCCAATGATGTGCTCCGTGACCGTTTTGTGCGCGGTAAATACCGCGATGTGATTTTGCCTATGACGGTGCTGCGCCGACTGGATGCTGTACTGGAACCGACCAAGGCCGCAGTGCTGGCTATGGCTCAGAGCGAAGCCGGAAAGAAACTCACCGGAGATACGCTTAAAAAACTGCTGTGCAGCGTGTCGGGATGCGGCTATTATAACACGTCTCCCTATACCATGGCGGATTTAACGCGAGCATCTACGCTGGAGCAGCTGGAGGCTAATTTCATGGAGTATCTTCGCGGTTTCTCCGCCGATGTACAGGAGATTCTGACCCGTTTTGACTTCTACAACGTGACCTTCCCCAAGCTGATGGATGTGCGCGGCGTGAATGACGACAACGGCACGCCCCGCGCGGAAATCCTGACCGCGCTGCTCGGTAAGTACCTTTCCCCTACGCTGAATCTCAGCCCGTACCCCAAGAAGGATGGCAAAGGTAATGAAATCCCCGGGCTGGATAATCATGCCATGGGTACGGTGTTCGAGGAGCTGCTGCGCCGCTTCAATGAAGAAAACAATGAGGAGGCGGGTGAGCACTTCACGCCCCGCGATATTGTCACCCTCATGGCCGATATTATTTTCGAGCCCATTGCCGAGGAACTCAAACATGGCACCTATTCGCTCTACGACGGAGCTTGCGGTTCAGGCGGCATGCTGACTGTGGGTGAAGACCGTCTCAAGCTGTTGGCTAAGGAGAGAAATCTGCGCATCAATCTCCAGCTCTTCGGGCAGGAAATCAACCCGGAAACATACGCCATCGCCAAGGCGGACGCTCTTATCAAAGGCCGTGCCGACAACGAGTTCCACATCTCCTGTGCTTCTACGCTGTCGGCTGATTCCTGCTACGGCAAATCATTCAACTTCATGATGAGTAACCCGCCCTATGGTAAGAGCTGGGGAACAGAGGTGAAGAACATGACTGCGAATGGCACCGCCAACAAAAAGGAAATCACCGATGACCGCTTTGTGAAACCCGGTTATGCTGATGACCCGGACTATGCCATGCTGCCAGATACGGGGGATGGGCAGATGCTCTTCCTGCTCAATATGGTGAACAAGATGAAGACCGATGAACTCGGCTCCCGTATTGCCACCGTTCACAACGGCTCCAGCCTATTCACCGGAAATGCCGGACAGGGAGAAAGCAATGCTCGCCGCTACCTGCTGGAGAATGACCTCGTGGAGGCCATCATTCAGCTGCCGGAAAAGATTTTCTACAATACGGGTATCGCTACCTACATCTGGCTGCTGACCAACCGTAAGAAAGAAGCTATGCGCGGCAAGGTGCAGCTCATCGATGCCTCCAAGTGGAGCCGCCCCCTGCGTAAGAACCTCGGTGAGCGTAACTGCGAGATGGCTCCGGAAGACCGTGCCCGCGTGCTCGACCTTATCCTTAATCCCCGCAATACGGAGAACTCCATTGTGCTGAGCAATGAGGAGCTGGGCTATCGCAGCATTATCGTGGAGCGTCCGCTTCGTCTCTCCGCTGAGATTTCCGCTGAGCGTCTGGCTCAGCTCAAAGACCAGCTCCCGGAGAAACAAAGGGATGCCATCATGTCCGCCCTGTCAGCTCTGCCCGAGGGGACAATGTCATGGGTTGCGCTGGAGAAATCGCTTAAGGGCATCAAACTCACCAAGAAGATATCTGATGAGCTGCGCAAGGCTCTTGGCGTTAAATCTGCCGATGCTCCTGTGATGGGAACGGATAAATCCGGTTATCCCATCGCCGATGCTGAGCTCCGCGAAACCGAACAGATTTCCCTCACCGAATCCGTGACGGACTTCATGGAGCGAGAAGTGTTGCCCTACGCCCCGGATTCCTTTGTGCCGGAGCCGGACGGTAAAATCGGCTACGAAATTTCGTTTAACCGCTATTTCTATAAACCCGCTCCGCTACGCTCCATTGCTGATATTATAGCCGATATTCGCGCTCTGGATGCAGGTAGTGATGCTATCCTGAACTCTATCATTGGGGAGAAGTAATGGGTATGAAAGCTTATCCTACATATAAAGATAGTGGAGTACAGTGGCTAGCAGAGGTGCCCTCTAGCTGGAATGTCTTTCCGGCCAAGCAAGTGTTCGCCGATAGCAAAGAGCGTAGAAGGACGGATGATACGTTTCTGACTGCCAGTCAGAAATACGGAGTCATTTCCCAGCAGCGATACATGCAACTAATCGGAGGAAGAATAGTACAGGCATCTCAAGATTTTGATAAATGGAAGCATGTGGAACCTGATGACTTTGTAATCAGCTTACGAAGTTTTCAAGGAGGATTAGAAATGTGTGCAGAGCGAGGATGTGTAACATGGCACTATGTTGTTCTGAAGCCAAAGATGGAAATTATTCCATTATATTTTAAATGGCTTTTCAAATCGTTCTCGTATATAAAATCGCTACAATCTACGTGTAATTTTATACGAGATGGTCAGGATTTAAGGTATTCTAATTTTGTTCAGGTACCAATTCCTTTCCCCCCTCTTACTGAGCAGAAAACCATCGCTTCTTTCCTCGATAAGAAATGTGCTGAGATAGAAAAGCTGATTAGTCGCAGACAATCCATTATCGAGCGACTGCGGGAACTCAAGCAATCCATCATCGCTGAGGCCGTTACCAAGGGGCTCAATCCGGATGTTCCGTTGAAGGAAAGTTCCTCTGAATGGTTAGGCCAAGTACCCAAGCATTGGGAATTAGATTTATTGAAAAAATTCTGCAGCCCGGTAAAGTATAAGAACTCTTCACTAGACTCTGATACTGCATTACAATTTCGATATGGCGAAATAATAGAGAAGAGCAATATCGATAAAACTGATGCTGAGTACATGAAAACCATTGCGGAATATACGGTTATTCACCCCAATAATATAATTATTAACGGGTTGAACATGAACTATGATTTCGTAAGTCAAAGAGTGGCTATTTCAACCTTGGAAGGAGTCATAACATCGGCATACTTAGCTCTCGATATCAATCAAAGTATTTTACCCAAATACTTAACATATCAGTTAAAGAGCTTCGATACTCAAAAACTTTTTCACGGATTAGGAAAAGGTATACGCTTGACTCTTACTTATAAAATATTATCGAGAATTTTAATTGCTGTTCCTCCTTCTGAAGAACAGAAGGAAATCGTAAATTATCTCGATAAAAAATGTGCAAAGATTGACGAGCTAATCTCTCGCCACGAACAAACAATCGAGAAGTTGAAGGAACTGAAGACCGCCACCATTGCTCATGTAGTTACGGGCAAGATGGATGTCCGAGACGCGATTTAACCCTAACTACCACTTATGACTGCACCTACACAAGCACAGCAGGAAACGAGCCTGAAGGAGAAAGATCTGGAGCAACGCATCGAAGAAGCGTTGTTAGCCGGGGGATATGAAAAGCGCACCATGGACACCTACGATAAGGTGTATGCGGTGGACGGCTCTATGCTGCTGGATTTCCTGAAAGAAACTCAGTTACCCGTCTACAATAAGCTCAAATTGTACGAAGCCTCGGCGTGGAAGCGCTTTCTGGAGCGCGTGAGCAGCGAGCTGAAACGCAGAGGCGTGATAGATGTGCTGCGCTCCGGCATAAGCCATGAGCAATGCAGCGGCATCAAGCTGTATCATAGCCTGCCGGATGATGATAACGCCACCGCCAAGGCCTTGCACGCCAAGAATACGTATGGCTTTATCCGCCAGCTGGCTTACTCCCAACCGCATGTGCAAGACCCGGGCATATTGGATGTGGGCCTCTATATCAACGGCATCCCCGTGGTGACCATGGAGCTGAAAAATGAGTACAGCGGACAGAATGTCAAACATGCCATCGAGCAGTATAAAAACGACCGTGACCCGAAAGAGCCCTTACTGGTGCCGGGACGTTGTGCAGTGCATTTTGCGGTGGATACACATGAGGTGTATATGTGCACCATGCTGAGCGGCAAACGCAGCCGTTTCCTCCCGTTTAATCGTGGCAAGGAGGATGGCTCAGCGGGGAATCCCGCCAACCCGAACGGCTTTGCCACAGCCTACCTCTGGGAAGAGATTCTGAAACCGTCCAGCCTGTGCGACATCATCGAACACTATGCTTGCAAGGTAGAGGAAAAGGATAAGAAGAACAAAGACAAAAAGCGGAAGGTCGATATCTTCCCCCGTTATCATCAGCTGGATGCTACACGAAAACTGCTGGCAGATGTGCAGCAGAACGGAGTCGGGCAGCAATACCTGATTCAGCATAGTGCAGGCAGCGGCAAATCCAACACCATCACCTGGCTTGTGCTACAGCTCACCAACACCCGAGGCGCAGACGGAAAGCACGCCTTTGATGCCGTAGTCGTGGTGACAGACCGCCGCAATCTGGACAAGCAGATAAACGGCAATATCCGCAAGTTCAGTCGAATGGGTAACATACTGCATGCCCGGAAAGGCAGCGAGCTGGGAGATGCGTTGGCACCGGATTCTTCCACCCGCATTGTGGTATCGACCATCCAGAAGTTCCCGGTTGTTCTGAAACAGATGCAGGAGGAACAGAACAAGAAGTTTGCCATTGTCATTGACGAAGCACACTCCTCGCAGGGTGGCGAAAACGCTGCTGCGCTCAACAAGGTGCTCGGGCTGGCGGGGGAGACTGATTATCAGGCTGAGGATGATGATGAGCTGATGGATGTATTGGCTATGTGCGTGAGCCGAGAAGAACAGGATGTGCAATTGCTGGCATACCGCCGCGCCAAGCTCCGCAAACTGGTACAGAATGCCAGCTATTTTGCCTTTACCGCCACGCCCAAGGTGAAGACCCTGCGTATGTTTGGTCAGTTGGCACCGGATGGCTCATACAGGCCATTCCACCACTACAGCATGAAGCAGGCCATTCAGGAGGGATTCATTCTGGATGTGCTGGCTTGCTACACGCCGATTCAGAGCTATTTCAGGCTGAAACCCCGAGATGGTAAGGACGCTACGGAAGAGTATGATGCCAAAAAGGCTCAGGCTAAGCTCAAGAAACTGGCGGAAAGCGACCCGGCAGCCATTAAGCAAAAGGCGCATATCATGGTGGAGCATTTCCTGACGCAAGGCAGTCGCCAGATAGCCGGGCAAGCTCGCGCTATGGTTATCTGTGCCAGCATTCAGCGGGCGATTGACTACTACCATGCCATTGAAGCTGAACTGAAACGACAGAATAGCCATTTCCGTGCCATTGTGGCATTCTCCGGGGAAAAGGAGATTGAAGGCGTGAAGTGGGATGAAGCAAAGGTTAATGGATTCCTGTCTGCACAGATAGAGGACAAGATACAGGAAGACCCGTACCGTATCCTCGTGGTGGCTGATAAGTTCCAGACCGGCTATGATGAGCCCTTGATGCAGACCATGTATGTGGATAAGAAGCTCTCCGGCGTTAAGACGGTGCAGACGCTTTCCCGTCTTAACCGCTCACACGATGACAAGTATAAGACCTTTGTGCTTGATTTCTACAACGATGAGGAATCCATACGCGCCGACTTTGAGCCGTACTATATGACGACGATACTGTCGGGCGATTGCGATGCGAACAAGCTTCACGATTTGAAAGCAGAGCTGGATAATTCCGGGATTTATTCCTCATATCAGGTGTTCAAAGCTGTGAGCATTTACCTGACTAAGCCGGATGGTAATCAGGAGCTGGCTGCTGTGCTGGATGAATGCAAAGAGGAATATGAGTCCCGCCAGCAGGATGAACAGATACACTTCAAGAGTACGGCCAGAGCATTTGTCCGCTACTATGACTTCCTCTCTACGGTATTGCCGTATGTAAATGCCGATTGGGAGAAGCTGTCATGCTTCCTGCGTCTGCTGCTCAAAATATTGCCCAGCATTGGTAGAGAAGAAGATGACCATATCACATCCGCAGTAGAGCTGAACAGCTATAGGGCGGAGGTTGGACACGCCATCCGCATCGCTCTGGCTGATGAAGACGGCACCATGGCACCGCCATCACCTGTAGCCGGGGGCGGAGTGCCTGAGCCGGATATGAAACCTCTGTCGGACATTTTGTCTCAATTCCATGACCTCTTTGGCAACATTAAATGGACGGACGAAGATAACGTACGCTCCATACTGGACAAGCTTGCCCCCGAAATGGCCAAGGATATCAACGTGGCAGATGCTATGGCCAACAGCGATGAGGAAAATATACGACTCGCCCTGAAAACCGCCGTAGATAATTACCTGACCGCCCAGATTGTACTGAACTCAGGACGCATGGATGATATGGTTAAACTTGTCCAGTTGTATGGAGACAAGGAAAACGGATTCTCATCTCGTTTACTGGACAGCATCATGCACCGCCTCCGCCAAGAGTTCTGGACATACGAAAGGGATGAAATATGCGTTCTACCGTTAAATGCCGCAGACGGTGTACAGGTAGAGACTCTTAAAATGTAGGAAAAAAATAAGATAAAACAGAAATTTAATCAACACGCTGCCCCGCGCAAAAAAAGGCGGGGCAGCGTGTTGTTATTTTACGGGCACACAGGTAAACAAATAACACGGCGTATATTAGCCAGCGGATCAAAGGCTTCGCATGTCTATTGTCTCACATCTGCTAAAAAAGCAAGTGTTTTTACGCAGATCTGAGACAAAATCTTTTTTATCCGCGTCTTTTACCCTAGGACATTTCTACCGTCCAACGCCGACATTCGTTCCAGAGATATAACTCTTTTCCTGTAGATTGTCAGTAGAAACATAAGAAAAGCAGCAAATATAAAACAGAGCACCAAATTAACTAGATTTATCAGCAACTTCGAAATATGTATTTAAAATTAGATTGCCTGTTGCAGTCAGAGTAAAGGGAATGGGAATATTATCCCACCACTCTGAAAACTGCTTCAATTTGGGAAACGTCTTAAAAAGAGAGACAAAACTCTTATCTATTTCCTCAGAGTTTTGTGTATTGACCGTTTGCAGAGCGTACAATTTACGAATAGTCTTTTTTTCCTCTAAAGTCAATTCCCGGATGAAACCATCTTCAGTGATGGAGAGCGAATCTATAATTTTATCACTGTGAAAGCATAATCGGAAATAACCTTGATGCAATTCATGTGGAACAATGATACTCATAGGTAAATTACTTTTTTTCAGTTCTTCGATAGCCTCATTATACTGGTCCGATTTTTCTTTAAACCCGTTACAAAAATATCCAGGATTCACACATTTAAATAACTCATGAGTTTTTTTCATATGCATAATCCCGTTCGGCAGCAACCTTGCCAATTTTAATATTTCCAACTGTTCCAACCATTCATCGCCTGAAGGCAATGTTGGCACATGGGCGAGTAAATGTAAATTGATGCTTCTTATATGCTCTTCTATCGTGCATGGATTTTTCACTCCAGAAAAAACAATAGTTTGTGCGACAAGTGCGCCTAAAGCTTCACTCGATAGTTCTCCAATGACTTTTATCGCGTTTGTAGCAATACTTACCCCTGACTTATTATCTTTGTTTTTAATACGCTTCAATAACAAGTCTGATAGGATATCCAAATCTCTATCGTTATCACAGCATGCAGCTGACTTTTGAGCTTCTAATAAATCTCTTTGAACAGCTGGCTCCTTTAAAGAATCAACCTGATCTTCTAGTTTGACCATGCGCTCAATGAATTTTTCATTAAAACGACTGATTCTGTCAATTGCAATCTCTTTAGCTTCCAGTGATACTTGTTCGATAGCATACGAAATTTTCTCGTCAACAATTTGACGCACCCTTTCTTCTGAAACACCAACATTAATGAAGGTAGCATTACCTCCTACCTGCAATTGCTGAGCATTATCTCCCGCAGTTTGTGAAGTTAATATCCCCATTAGACTGATACTGTTTAGAGTTATTTCCCGCTTTCTGAATCTGCTTTTTGCTTACAACACACCTCAGCGTATATCCTGCTGTTCCTCCAAAAATGAAGGAAATTGAGACCGCTATTAACTCTCCGATTATTGTGGTAAAAATATCTTCCATACCTGTTTACCTGGTTAGTTGAGTCGGCGCACCTACACACCGTAGATGCGCCGAACTTTTATTAAAGACAGAGGGTAGTCAGGCAGTGTGACTTTGGGGGATGGCTTACATCATGCCGCCCATGCCACCCATGCCGC
>JAFQSQ010000010.1 GCA_017409465.1 Akkermansia sp.
GACGCTTAGCGTTAGTTGAAACCATCTGCGCGCAGCGCAGCGAACTTTTCATTCGTACTTCGTCATTCGTCAATCGTACTTCCCTACAACTTTCCATTTGGCGTATCGGCAGAGCAACATCCTTTAATTGCCGGAGCAATATATCCCCCGGCTCCGGCACCATTCCCGAAATTCGGGAACAGCACTCCCGAATTTCGGGAATTTCATTAAAGTGCTGAGATGGGGAAACCGCAGGCACCATCGGCCATAGGGACAAAGCGCTCTGCTGTGCAGAACACGATACCGGGCATGAGCAAGGCCTGCCCCGGGGGAATGGAACGCGCCCACTTCAAATCTGCGGAAGAGGGGCTGCTGCTGCGCTTCACCTCCATGGGATAAATACGGCCATTCTGCTCCAGCAGGAAATCCACCTCTCCGCCATCGAGATTACGGAAATAGCTGATTCTCGGTCGAATACCGGCATTGGCGAAACGCCGCATCAGCTGCCCGAATACCCAAGTCTCCAGGATGGCGCCGGCATAGGTACTCTGCATCATCATGTCAGGATTCTGCCAGCCGGCCAGCCAGGAACAGAGCCCCGTGTCCATGAAATACAGCTTCGGGGTTTTGGCCAACCGCTTGGTGCTGTTGACATGGTAAGGCTCCAGCAGCGTGACAATGCCGGAGGTTTCCAGTATGGAAACCCAGGCGGCAGCCGTTTTGGGAGAAACCTCGGCATCGCGCGCCAGGTCGCTGTAGACTAACTGCTGCCCGGTGCGCAACGCGGCGGAACGCATCAGGCGGACAAAGGCGCTCCTGTTGCCCACCTGCGAAAGTGCCTGAACATCCCGCTCCACATAGGTCTGCACATAGGCATCAAAGAATGCATCGCGCGGCAGTGCCGTCTGCTGCGCCAGCTGCGGATAACCGCCACGCCATATCCCGGTGTACAAATCATTGATGTTGCACAATGTACCCGAACATACCATATCCGAAACGCGCTCCGGATCGAATGCCGGAACACCGCTGCCGAGACCGCATGACTCCTGACGCGACAGGCTGAACAACTCTACTATTCCGATGCGCCCGGCCAGGCTTTCACTCACGCCGGACATCAGGTGAAAGCGCTGTGAACCCGTCAGCCAGTACATCCCCGGTCTGCGATTCGCATCCACACGCATCTTGATGGCACGAAACAGCTCCGGTGCATACTGAACCTCATCTATGCACAAGGGTTCTCCGTACTGCTCCAGAAACCCGATGGGGTCCTTGCGGGCTCTGTCGGCTTCCAGATAATCATCCAGCGAGATATACCTCATCCCCTCCGGCATCATTTCCTTCAACAGAGTCGATTTCCCCACCTGTCGGGCTCCCGTCACCAGTACACAAGGGAAGAATCGGCTCAATTCCTCCACCTTGGCCCGCATCGTTCGCTCCAGATATATCAGCTCTGTTCCCATGAGCTTATAATGCATGATAACGAAGAGGAGGTCAATACAAATTCCCGAAATTCGGGAACAGTACTCCCGAATTTCGGGAATTTGATAGTAAAGCCACGCTTTTATTTACCGAGGCAGAAGGTCGAGAAAACGCGGTCGAGGATATCCTCTGTGTCGATGCGGCCGGTTATTTCGCCGACAGCCGCGAGAGCTTCGCGCAAATCGATAGCAACAAATTCCGGCGATATGCCGCTCTGCAAAGCCTCACGGGCGCAGCACACTGCCTGCAGGGCAGATTGCAGCGCATGGCGGTGGCGCATGTTGATGGCGGCGAGGGTATCAGCCTCGCCGTGGTCGTGGAGGAAGAGTTCCTCGACCGCACGCTCCAGCTGCTCACGCCCCTGCCCTGTACGGCAGGAGATACGCAGGGCGTGCTGCCCGGCCCAGTCCGGATGCTCCGGCAGATCTGCCTTATTGAGAATATAAAGCTTTTTGGCGGTGACAGACTCCAGGGGCAACTCCACCCGCGGCGCTGAAGCATCTGCCACCACCAGCAGCAGGTCTGCCTCAGCCCCGGCACGAAGGCTGCGTTCCATCCCGGCCTGCTCCAGAGCATCTTCACTGTGGTGCAGTCCGGCGGTATCAATCAGGCGCAGGCAGAGCCCGCCGATGGCGACACTCTCTTCGATGGTATCGCGCGTCGTGCCGGCGGTGTTGCTCACGATGGCTCGCTCGTAGCCGAGCAGCATATTGAGCAGGCTGGACTTGCCCACATTAGGCGCGCCGATGATAGCCGTCCGTATGCCCTCACGCAGGATTCGTCCCTCATCAGCAGTCTGCAGCAGGCTCAGCAAACCGTGCTCCACGGCATCCAGATTCGCTGTCAGCTGCCGAGTGCTGTCCGGGCTGATATCTTCCTCCGGGAAATCGATATAGGCCTCGACATGAGCCGTCACTCCGATGAGCTGCTCAGCGATGACCTCCACACGGCGGCGAATAGCCCCCTGCAGCTGGTTCTGCGCGGCTCGCAGCGCCAGGTCGCTACCGGCGGCGATGATATCCATCACCGCCTCCGCCTGTGTGAGATCCATCCGCCCATTCTCGAAGGCACGTCGCGAGAACTCTCCCGGGGCAGCCGGGCGCGCACCGCACGCCAGCAGTCGCTCCAGCACCCGCCGTGTCACCAGCATGCCACCGTGACAGCTCAGCTCCACCACATCCTCACCCGTAAAACTGCGCGGACCTGCGTAATACGTAGCCACGGCCTCGTCCAGCACCCGCCCCTCGGCATCGCGTACACGTACCAGCGTCGCGTAGCGCGGCTGCAATATTTTCCCTCCGGTGCACCGCTGCACTACCGCTGCCGCCGACGGTCCGCTCACACGCAGCACCGCCAGAGCACCCGTCCCGGGTGCTGTCGCAATCGCCGCTATTGTATCAGCCTCTGCCATATGCCTGCATCGTCTCACACACACCGCTTTTTTGCAATACTTTTTGTCACTGCGCACATGGAAATACCTTGCAGCCGCTATGTCACTGTGCTAAAACTGACGGTGCATGACCAGACTGTTCTACCTGATGACCCTCGCCACTGCCCTGCTGTGCTCTGCCTGCTGCTGCGGCCACTGCCTCGGTACGGGCGAAATCAAAACTCAGCATTCGCAGGGGGCCTGCCCCTACTGCGGCGGCTCCGGCGGCTGGACCGTATCGCCTACCCCCTTCTCTGACCAGGAGTGGTGAAAGCCGGCTTTCATACGATGTTTTCCCCTTCCTTTTGTTATCTCCACGCGGTCTTTTACCATATTTCTGCCCAAAATCGGGAAAATTTACCGTAAAAATCAATTTTTCTTAACTTTATACTTGCCTGAAGCATATAAAAAAGCTATATAGGTAAATAGCCGAAAGACTCACCCAGTGGGTACTGAAAGCAAACCGCAAACCATAGAAAGACAAACGATATGAAGTATATCACCGTTCTCGCTCTGACCGCCGCCGCTTTCGTTTCCTGCCAGCAGCAGCAGACTCCCGCTGCCGTTGACACTCCCGTGGAGCCGATCGCCGTGACCCCGGTCAAGAAGTAAGCCCCGGCGAATCTCATTTTGCCCCACGCCCGGCCATCATGGTCGGGCGTTTTTCTTTCACAAAAAGCGCAGGAAACAGCATTTTTCTCTTGTCAACGGCCGCACATATGTTATAGTAGAAGAGTTCACCCGAGCTGACTATCAGTGGGCAGAACACACACAGTAACAACAAACCAGAAGAATACAACCATGAAGTACATCACCATGCTTGCTCTCACGGCTGCGGCATTCGTTTCCTGCCAGCAGCAGCAGCCCCCGCCCCCTGTCGAAACTGTTCCGCCTCCCCCCGTGGAGCCCGTGAAGAAGTAAGCAACGAACGGGTGGTATCGCAGCCACCCCTTGCTGAAAAAGCAGCGCACCTCAACTGGGTGCGCTGCTCTTTTTTACGTCAGATAATCAGGCGGGGCATCAATTATGCTCACTCTCAGCCGTCTCGAACAGAGGTCTGTAGGACGGAAGGCGCCAATTGAAGTAGACAGCAGCCATACGAGTGATGAATACCACCAGCGTGCCGATGATATACGATGCATCCAGCGTGAGGCCAAGATACTGCAAACCCAGGAAGGCCACACATCCCGCGAAGGCGGCCGAGGCGTATATCTCGTTGGAACGGAAGACATAGGGCACATTACCAGTCACCACATCGCGCAGGATACCACCCGCCACACCGGTGCACACGCCCATGCAGACGCATACCAGATCCGGGCAGCCGAGCACCTGAGCCTTGGCCGCGCCGAGCATGGTAAAGAACGCCATGGAGAAGGCATCGGCCACGCGAATCGTGCCCTTGGGCATACCGATGTAGCGCGTCACATAAAACACAATCAGTGAGGTGATGAGCGCCATGTAGAGGAACTGGACATCGCTGTCCGTCACCCAGTAGATGCGAACGGGCGTACCGTCGGGCTGCAGGGTACCGCTCAGCAGGATATCACGCACCGTACCACCGCCCAACGATGCAATGGTACCGCACACGATGATACCGAAGAGATCCATCCGCACACGAGTGGAAGCCGTAGCCCCGGCGATGGCACCTACAACCGTCGCAAACACACAGCTGAAATAAAACAGCACATGGTCATCGAACCCCGTAATCTGAGCAAGAGGGAACATGGCTTACTTGAACAGTCGATTGACGAACCAGAGCATCAGAATAAACAGCACCAGCGGCCAGAATACACTGAGCGCACCCACCGCCAGCAGGATAAAGATGACCAGCCCGACTGCCACCAGCAGCAGCGGCAGCAGCAAGCCGCTGCGCCAGAGCACCTTGAAGAGCCCCGGGTTCGCCTCTTCCTCCTCCTCCTCACGAAGATTCACACTGTGCAGCGGGCGCCAGGTAGCGGAATCCTCACGCCGCACCCAGGTATCATCGAGCAGTTTACCGGCGGCACGAAGACGCACCAACTCCTGGCCGGTCACGGGACCGACCTTCTCTTCACCGGTGTCGTAGTAGAACTTGCGAGCCATGCAGGAAAAATCAATATACGTACCACATCAGGCATGTATCGCCCGGCCGTCAGCCGCCAGCACAGCCTCATGAATTGCCTCCGAGAGCGTAGGATGCGCGTATATCATGGCGTTGAGGTCGGCATCCGTCAGCTCACTGTTGAGAGCAAGTTCGGGGGCGGTCAGCAGCTCCGTGGCGTTGTCGCCCACGATGTGGGCCCCCAGCAGCTCACCGTTTTCCTTACCGAAGAGCAGCTTGACAAAGCCCTCCGTATCGCCGCCGGCCACCGCGCGGCCAATGGCCTGGAAGGGGAACTTACCCACCTTGTACTCCACACCGGCCTCCTTGAGTTCGCGCTCGCGCTTACCCACGCTGGCCACCTGCGGGTGGCAGTAGGTGCAGCCGGGCACCACCACAGGGTGCGCCGGAACGTGGTCGGCATCGAACATGCCCTCCACCGCCTGCTCTGCCTCATAGCTGGCCGTGTGGGCGAGCATGATACCGCCGATGCAATCGCCGGCAGCATACACGCCCTGCAGATTAGTGCGGTAGCGTTCATCCACCTTGATGAAGCCTCGCTCCGTCAGCTCCAGTCCGGCCGCCTCCGGCACCACAGGCACCACACCGATAGCCACCAGGCACACATCGGCAGTAATCTCCTGGGTCTTGCCATTCTTGGCGGTGATGACGGCTGTCACACTCCGGCCATCGTTGTCCTTGAGGCTTTCCACGCGAGCCCCGGCCATACAGGTGATACCCTGCTTCTTGAACGAGCGCTCCACAGCCTGGCTCACGTCGTCATCCTCATTGGGCAGGATACGAGGCAGAGCCTCCACCAGGGTCACCTTGGTACCGAAGCAGTGGTAGACATAGGAGAGCTCGGTACCGATGGCACCGGAGCCGATGACAATCATGCTCTGCGGATGCTTCGGCAGGGTCAGCGCCTCCTTACTGCCGATAATGGTGCTGCCGTTGAAGGGGAATACCGGCACCTCACGGGTGCGGGCTCCGGTCGCGATGAGGATATTGGGGGCTTCCAGCGTGGTCACTGTGCCATCAGCGGCTTTCACCTCGACCTTACCGGCAGCGGGGATGGAAGCCTCGCCCTCCACACTGTCAATCTTGTTCTTCTTGAAAAGGAAAGCGATACCGCCGGAGAGGCGATCGCTGATCTGACGAGAGCGGCCGATGACGGCGCTCCAATCGAAGCTGAGACCCTCCGTACTCATGCCGAACTCGGCTGCACGGCGTGCCACCGTGTTGTACACCTCACCGTTCTTCAGCAGAGCCTTAGTGGGGATACAGCCCCAGTTCAGACAGGTGCCACCTACGCGCTCGCGCTCCACGCACACAACCTTCTTGCCCAGCTGAGCCGCGCGAATAGCTCCTACATAGCCCGCAGGACCGCCACCTATCACTATCAGATCGTAACTCATGGCACTATTCTACTCCATCTCCCCGTCGCTGGCAATCTGAAAAAATGGCTTACTACGTATTTAGATTCGCGCGTAAGTCACAAAGCCTGCGAAGCTCATCGCCGCAGCTCTGACGAGCCTCTGCCCGATAGACGACATGCCGCCGCAGCCATGGAAGCTGCGGCGGCATGCGTATGATAGAAGGTGTACGCCGTCAGGCTTTCAGTTCGTTACCCAGCTCGATGATGGAATACTCACCCGGGCGCAGACGATAGACAATCTGCAGCACATTGCGACGAGCATTACGATAGAGCACAAAGGGTTTGCCGGAAATTTCCAGCTCCATGATGGCATCTTCCTTGTACATCGTGCGCAGGTCATAGCCCTCGCGGCTGATGCGTACCGGCTTCGGATCCTCCGGAGCATCGATATCGACCTCATAATCCAGCACCTCTTCCTCATATACCTTCTCATCGAGCTTGCGGATGCTCTTGGAGCGGTGGGGACGGAAATGCTTCATCAGGCGAGTCTTGTGCTTGCGCATGCGACGCATGATTTTGGTCACGGTCTCATCGATAGCGGCATACAGATCGGGATCTGTCGTTGAAGCCTGGATGGTGATATGATCTGCACAAAAGAGAACAATTTCTGCCGTCTGTCGATCCTTTTGCACATCCACTACCACGCGAGCTTCCACAATCTTGGGATAATCGATATGGATGGCCTGTAACTTCTTGGTGGCGAAATCGCGGATTGCCTCTGTCACTTCAACGTGACGCCCCGTAACAGTAATGTTCATTTCAGCATTCGGCATAATTTGTACCTCTTTCTATTGGTTGTTTTCTGTTGGTTGCGCCGGGGACGCATGAAAAACGTCCCTCTTGCAATACTCATACTAGCCGTAGTGTACCATTTTTGCAAGAAAAAACGGCAGGAAAAGTTTATTTTTCGCCAGAATGGCGGTGGATTTGCCCCGGGGAGATTCCCCCTGTTGGGCAGGCACTCTGCCGATACCTCCCCACTACAGTGACCCGGCACGAAAAAATCCCCGGGGAGGCTACTGCCAACCCGGGGAACTCTACATGTGTCAGAGATGCGGAAGAAGAGGGCTTATCGAATCTCGGCGCCTGCACCTTCGTATTCTACAATCTCGAGCTTCGGTGCCTGAATCAGCTCCATGACATCCGCGCCGGGCTCCGGAGCCGTGACAGACTGAGGCAACGGCTTGGTTTCGAACACCTTGAAATCAGGCTCCATGGCGATGTTACCGCCGGTAGCCAGTGAGAAATAGCCGCGAGCGGGATTAAAGCGGCAGTTAATGGTCATGTTGGGATTGCCGTCCTTGGTGAAGCGGAACTCGGTAGCCGGGTACCACTTGCTGCCATCCCAGCGGAACACAGGGCCAAAAGTGGCGCGACGTTCGTACTGCTTGGACTCGATGTTGCGGCGGAAATCCTCCACAAACCCACAGCCACCGCCCAGGCCACGACGCAGCGCCTGCACACGCCAGCAGCTCAGCAGCTCCCACTTACCGGTCTGCGGGTTCATCAGGTAGCCGGCTACCTGGCGGAAATGCTCACCATCAGCTTTCTCTATCACCAGCGTGCGAATGACCTCGCCCTCTTTCCAGTCGAACACGCGCATCGACTTGCCGCCGGTTCCCTCACCGCCGAAACGCTCGGTTCGCACATTTTCACCGCGCTGCACCAGCTTGGCTCTCTCGTGCTCGGGGGCGGCGTGGGGATTATCGCCGGAGTCCTTGGCGTCCCAGATAGAGAAAATCGCCACACGCACAGGTGTGCCGTCTTCGCGCTTGTTAGCAAGCTCCTGCACACCGATGTACCCATTGGCAAAGTTGCAGCAGCTGAAGTAGGTACCGGGTGCGCTCTTTTCAATCACGGCCTCCTGGTAGGTAGCCATGCAATTCTTGATTGTCGGCAAGTAATTGATGTGAACGGAAGTGCACATCAGGCGAGCCATATTTTCCGGCTTCCAGTAATCAGCGTAGCGGTCGGCCAGTGCCTGCGGCGCCAGGGCGCCGACAAAAGCCACCAAGCCCATCAGGATTCGGGAGGACATTGTCATATCGCCGCCCATTATACACACCTCACTCTCTAATGGCAAGTCAAGAATGGAACAAGAAAAACCGCTGCTCACAGGAGTGCATAAAAAAACGCGCCCGACGCATAGCCGGGCACGTATGAATGGTAAGTCGGAAGCTGAAGCTTCCTGTCGTCCTTACTTCTTGAGGGGAGCAACCTCAGGAGCGGGAGCGGGAGCGGGAGCCTCAACGGGCTGCTGCTGCTGGCAGGACACGAAGGCGGCGGCCGTAAGGGCGAGAATAGCGATGGTCTTCATAATAATCTTGACTAGTTTTTGATGTTTGAAGTACCCCATCGACCCAGGATAGGCCGCGGGGTGCGACAGATTATACCAGCATTTTACCGTAAATCAAGCCTAAAATCACTTATAAATTAGATTTTTTAATTATCTTCCTTCCAAACGAGAGATTACAATAAGCGCAATATACTTATTATCAAGCGAATACAAAAAATAGTCTCGCCAGGATTCGAACCTAGACAGAGGGAATCAAAATCCCTAGTGCTACCTTTACACCACGAGACCACACGTACCATCCGCAGATGGATTGCGGAGGTTTTTTACCACAATGCCACAGCGCAGGCAAGTCCAAAATGCGTATTGCAGAGCAAAAAGCCTCAGCGAGCAGCGCGGGCAGCACGGATGAGCCTGATTTTCTCATCCGAATCACGAGAGCTCTTGCGGGCGGCCTGCAGAACGAAATAGTTGAGCTCGGCACCGGCCTCAATCATACGACGCACCGTATCAGCACTGGCGTTGAGCGCAGCACAGCGCAGCGGGGTAGAGCCATTCGCCGAGCGGGCGTTGACGTTGGCTCCGGCAGCCAGCAAACGACGCACCACGGCATCGTGCCCCTGCGAGGCAGCGAGCATCAGCGGGGTCCACCCATCAGCCGAGGCCGCATCCACATCGGCATCAGCCATCAGCAGAGCCTGCACCAGCTTTGTCTTGCCACGTCGGGCAGCAGTCTGCAAGGGAGTCACCCCTTTGGATGAACGCACATTGGGCGAGGCACCGGCAGCCAGAAGCATCTGCACCACCTCCAGCTTATTCTGCTGCGCCGCAATCATCAGCGGTGTCCAGTCATTCTTATCAGCAATGTCCACTGCGGCACCACCGGCCAGCAACACCTGCACCATCTCACCCTGGCCATGATAAGCAGCCCAGGCAAGCGGCACCAGACCATTGGCAAGCGGGGCGTCAGGACGGGCATCTGCCTGGAGCGCACGCCGTGCAGCTGCGGCGTCCCCGGCCTTCACCGCCTTGAGTAACTCTGCCGTAGCAGCGGCTACCTTATCCTCGGTCTGCGGCTCTTCCTTAGCGACCGGCTGCGGTGCGGGCTGCGGTTCTTCCTTGGCTACCGGCTGTGGCGCAGGCTGCGGTTCTTCCTTGGCTACCGGCTGCGGTGCGGGCTGCGGTTCTTCCTTAGCTACCGGCTGCGGCGCAGGCTGCGGCTCTTCCTTGGCTACCGGCTGCGGTGCGGTCTGCGGCTCTTCCTTAGCGACCGGCTGCGGTGCGGGCTGCGGCTCTTCCTTGGCTATCGGCAGCGGTGCAGGCTGAGGTTCTTCCTTGGCTACCGGCTGCGGTGCGGGTCTGGGCTTAGCGACAGGTTGTTTCTCCGCAGACTCCAGCAGAGCCGCCAGTTCGCGGAACCCCTTGGCATCGGCAATCATACGCGCCGTGCGACCATCGCCGCCTTTCACGCAGGGGTCGGCTCCGGCTGTCAGCAATTCACGCACCACCTGAATGCGTCCGGTGTGGGCAGCATTGATCAGCGCGGTACCGCCATTGCGCCCCAGAGCATCGACCTGTGCACCATGAGCCAACAGCTCGCGCACCACCCCGACGTTGCCCGAATAGGCAGCAAACATCAGCGGCGTACCGCCGGTGGGTGCCTTGGCATCCATCCCGGCACCGCCCTCCAGTAACCGCCGGACAATCCCGGAGTGCCCCACCTGCACTGCTACAAACAAGGCGGCACGGCCGTTTTCATTGCACGCTTCGACATCGGCGCCTTTCTCCAGCAGGAGCGCTACCATATCCTCATAACCGCCTCGGATGGCATATAACAGCGCCGAGCCGCCCACAGTCGCGACCGCGTTCACATCGGCCCCACGCTCCAGTAATACACGCGCCACCTCCACACGCCCGAACTGCGCCGCCACAATCAGCGCCGTACCATCGTTGGCGCCCCTGATATCCACACTGGCCTTATGATCCAGCAGCAGATTCGCCAGATCAGGCTTATTGGAATAGGCGGCAAACATCAGCGGGGTACCGCCGGTACGCGCGCGGACATCGGGGTCGGCTCCGGCTGCAAGAAGCGCCTTGACCGCTGCCGCCTGCCCATGCTGGACGGCAACCACGAGCGGCGTGTATCCGCCTACCGTAAAGGCGTTCAGCGCGGCACCCTTCTTTGCGGCCTTTTCAATAGCCGCGCTATCTCCCCGACGAATGGCCTCCATCAGCGATTCCTGCACCGCCGCTGTATCCTGCTGCTGTGCGGCAAGCTCAGGAGCAAGCCCTGTCAGCATAGGTGCCAGAACCAGAAGAGCACTACAGGCAGTACCCAGGCAGGAGGAGATAGGAGAGCGGTGTTTCATGATACAGAGGGCATACTACCGCATGCCCCCCTGCCAAGTCAAGGTCTAATGCTGTGCGCATGCCAAGTCGGCAGCAATCTGCCGCTGCAGAGCCTCGATGCTTGCAAATCGGAGCTCCGGGCGGATAAAGTGCAGCAACGCTATCTCCAGGCGCTCTCCGTATACATCGCCCGTCCAATCGACAAAATGCGTTTCGAGACGTATCGGTTTTTCCGACTCATCAATGGTGGGTCGCAAGCCCAGATTGGCCAGGCCGTGAAGTTTCTGCTCACCCAGGGTGCAAGCGATGGCATAGACACCCATGGGAGGCGTAGCGGCATGCGGAGACAGGGTGATATTGGCCGTGGGGAAACCGAGGGTGCGGGCCAGATGCTGCCCGTGGGTCACCTCACCGCAGATACTGAAGGGACGCCCCAGCATCGACTCCACCTCATCCAGCTTACCGGCAGCCAGCGCCGCGCGGATGCGGCTGGAGCATACTGTCTCTCCCCCCTGCTCCAGCAAAGTCTGCACACAAGCGCGTATCCCGTGGGACGCAGCATAGGAACGCACAAAATCCGTATCACCCGCGCCATCACGACCAAAGCGCCAGTTGCTTCCCACCGATATCCCCACCATCGGGCACGACTCACGCACCCTGTCCAGAAATGCAGCCGGACTGAGCGCCGCCAGCTCACGGGTAAATGGCAGACGCAGCAGAACATCCACCCCAAGGGCAGCCAGCAACTCTGCTTTCTGCTGCGCGTCCGGCGTCAGGAGCCTCGGCTGAATCTCCGGCCAGAGCAGAGCAAGCGGGTGTTCCTCAAAGGTCAATACCCCACGCAAGGCTCCGGGAGTATCCGCAGACTCAATCACCCGGCGATGCCCCAGATGCACACCATCGAAAAACCCCATCGCCCAATGAACCGGGCGATTCAGAGCGCGTAAATCATCAAAGGAACGTAAGATGAGCATGAGCTTTTATCAGGGTTAGGTGGGGCAGCGGCGATCAGCCAGCACCTGTTCAGGGGAAAGAAGCCGGGCCAGCAATTCCTCACGACCGGCGCTTTTGAGCGTGGGCACGTCCACTGCCTGAGAGATATCGAACATCCCGGAGCGGATGCGGCGCAGGGCTGTCAGGTGAGCGCCGCAGCCAAGTTTCTGCCCGATATCGTGGGCATAGGTGCGCACATAGAATCCTTTGGTGCAGTGGACTTCGAAATCCACCTCAGCCGCCTCCAGATCAATACGCGTGATGGTGTAATCCAGCACCTCGACATGGCGGGACTTGCGCTCCACCTCCTTACCTTTACGAGCCAGCTTGTAGCATGGGACACCGTTGATTTTGACAGCAGAGTACATGGGCGGCACCTGCTCGAACGCCCCATGAAAAGCCTCGAATGCCGCCCGGATATCCTCTTCGGTGATACCGGCCGTCGATTTTACCGCGACAACCTCACCGTCGGCATCCTGGCTGTTTGTCTCCACCCCCAGCTTCATGGTGGCGGTATAGACCTTGTCCTCGCCCATGAGCATATCCTGCATTTTCGTCGCCTTACCGATGACCACGATGAGCATCCCCGTAGCCATGGGGTCAAGCGTACCGCAGTGACCCACTTTCTTCGTTTGCAGGATACGGCGGCACAGAGCCACGGCGTTGTGAGACGTAAAGCCGGGGTCCTTATCAACTAACAAAATACCGGAAGGGAACATAAAAAAATGCAGAATTATTGGGGGATCAGAGGTTAATGGGTGCCATATTGTTTTGCCGGATTGCGTTCATTTCTGCTATATTCTTAATCCTGAAATCTTAATTCTGAAATTCCATCAATTTTTCCCTGATGGCCTTGAGCACCTGTTCCCGCACATCCTCCAGTGTGCCTTTCATCCTGATACCGGCAGCCATGGCGTGCCCCCCGCCGCCAAACTGAGCAGCTATCTCTGCTACGTTGATACGCGGGTCTTTCGAGCGCAGCGACATGCGGATACGCCCATCCTCCAAATCCTCGAAAATAACGGAGACGCGCACCCCCTGCACTGTACGGATGATATCAACCAGATCCTTGGTATCCTCAAGGCTGATACCCAGTTCGGCCTTTCGTCCACCCGGCATCGAGTAATGCGACAGCGCACCGTCTGACTCCACCACCATATGATTGAGCACCTCGCGATTGACCATCAGCGTGGAAAGGGGGATTTCCTGGTAGATACGGCGATTGATATCGCCCACATCGACCCCGGCCTCCAGCAGGTCAGCCACGGCTCGCATCACCCCGGGAGTAGTCGATGAATACTGAAAGGAGCCGGTATCGGTGCTGATAGCTGTATAGAGAGCTGAGGCTATCGCCGGGGTCAGCTCCACTGACCAGGAGCGCAGCATCTTATAGATGATGTAGCCACAGGCCGCTTCTCCTCCCTCGATAAAGTGATAGTGGCCGTAGCCACTGTTGGTACCGTGGTGGTCGATATTCACAATAGCCGGGAAATCCGCGAAAAGCGCCGCAGCACGGTCGCCCAGACGCTTCCAATCACCTGTATCCACACAGATGAGCAAATCAAGCTCAGCCGGCACAAGCTCCGGCAGAGGCCGGATACCCTCGACACCATCCAGAAAGGCATAGCGCGCCGGCACACAATCCTCGTTCCACATACAGACGTCCTTGCCCATATCCTGCAGAGCCAGACCCAGAGCCAGAGTCGAGCCGAGGGCATCGCCATCGGGGCGGAAATGCGAGATAATGCCTATATGGTGGTGCGTCTGTATCAGGGAAAGAAGCGTCTCGTACATATATCTGCGGAGGATTTTAGCACAATCCGCCCCCCATGTCGAGAGCGGGTTTAACAACTGAACAGGAAACGCATCGTCCTCGGAAAACGCTTTTCCAACATGCGATTCAGCAGAGTCAGCACCAGCAGCAGCAGAACCGGTACCCAGACGTTGGCCGCCACATCGATGGACGGATAATTGTAGAACACCGCCAGAGCAAACGAGTGCGTGATGTAGCAGAACAGCATGGAGCGACCACAGGCAGCCAGCGCAACCCCCGCCCGCGAGCACCAATGCTCGATTCCCATCGCGGCCAGCGCATAGAGAAGCGCCCACGCGAGGGATTCCACCGGCAGCGAACAGGAACGCACCGCCACATCCAGCTCGCGCCCCAGCTTCGGCAGAGCATGTATCTGCACCAGCAGCACCACCGCTGCTACCACCAATACCGCAGCATGCCGCCGCAACCAGCCCGTCAGCTGCTCCGGGGTCACCGCCGTACGCAGAGAGACACCCAGCACCAGTACCATCATCCAGTCAAAACGAAGGGTGGTATGCTGACTGTGCTCACAGGTGTAGGCAAAGGCTGCCAACAGTGCCGTCACCAGCCAGGTATGGCGCGGCAGCCAGCGCAGCGCCAATCCTCCGGCTACCAATAGCTGGTAGACTGCCAGGTTCCGCAGGAACCACAGGGGAGTATTGTATGCGCCCACGCCTATGCCGAAGACTCGCTCCCAGCTCCAGACGGCTCCGCTTTTCGTGAGCATGTATAAGCCCGCCGACAGAAATGACCACAGCACCCACAGCCGGAGCATCCGCCATGCCCGGGCTGCGCAGCGCCCGGCATCGCTCGGCATGAAATAGCCGGCCAGAAAGAAAAACAGGCAGAGAGCCCCGCCCACCAGGTCGCCGTTCCAGGCCGGAGATTTGCCCGTATGCAGCCAGATGATGAAAAACATGGCGATACAGCGCGCGGCATCGACCCAGACGAGCCGAGGGCGCACCGCCGACGAGGGCGAACCTGCAGCACCAGGCATCATCCCACAGTACCGGGTTTACTCCGGAAACATATCACGCAGGTCGTTGTAGCGCAGGGAGAAATCGCGCTCCTCTTCCTCATCGCGGTTCAGACGGCGGCGAGAAGCCCCGGGCGCATAGCGCTGGGTATCTGCCGGAGCACTATCCGTATCAGCAAACAGACTGCGGACCCGCTCTTCATACTCATCCTCCGTGTCGCGGGGAAGAGTCCCCTGCACCGTCTGCCCATCCAGATTGAAGAAAGACTGGCTCGCCGTACCATCGAACAGTGAGGGCTCCGGACGCGGCTCTGCCATACTCGGCCGCGGAGAGGGTACCGGCACCGGACGCGGCGCAGGTGCCGGAACTGCACGGGGCACGGGGACTGCCACCGGACGCGGCTCAGGCATCGCACTACGCGTGAACTCCCGAGGCTCATACCGCACAGCGGCCGGTACCGGTGCTTCTACCTCAGGCTCCTCTTCCTCACCGAAGAAGTCATCCTCAGCCTCCTCGACATCATCTGCACTTTCCTCCTGCACCTCATCTTCCTCTTCCGGTTCAGCAGCGTCGAACACTTCCTCGCTCTCCTCTTCAGTGGGCATGACCTCAGCAGCCGCAGCAGCGGCAGCCGCCTCCTCAGCCAGTGCCAGACGGAACTCACCGGCATCCACCGATGCGATGAGGCTCACGCGAATCTCCTCGCCCAGACGCGGCTTGACCGATGCGCCGAAGAAGAAGTTCACTTCCTCATCCGGCAAGGCCTTGCGGATGGTTTCCATCACGGTGCGCAACTCTGAAAGAGACATATTGCTGCCACCGGCGATATGAACAATCACGGTATGGGCATATCGCAGCGAGTTGTGATAGGCAACCAGGGGAGACTCCAGAGCAGCCCGCGCAGCATCCTCCGCACGATGAGGGCCATAGCCTATACCGCTGCCGTAGATACAGCGGGAATCGTTGTTGCGAAGCGTCGAGACCAATTCATCAAGCCCGATGTTAATCAGCCCGGGCGAGTTAGCCAGCATCGGCACTGATGCCGTCGCCTGCGACAACAACGCATTAGCCTCCTCAAACACGGCCTGAGCCCCATTCCGGCTGCGGAAGAGGTCTTCCATATAGTCGTTCTCAAAGCAGAACACCAGGTCTGATACAGAGGCTATCGTCTCCAGGGCGCGGTCGGCCTGCTCGCGGCGGCGGCGACCTTCGAAACTGAAGGGCATCACCAGTACCGAGACCAGAAACACCCCGGCCTTGCTGGCCATCTCGGCCAATACGGGAGCCACACCCGATCCGGTGCCACCGCCCAGTCCCACCACCATCACCAGCAGGCGGGCATCGCGCAGCAACGCCGCGATTTCCTCCCGGCTCTCCTCGATGGCAAGACGCCCCACCTCAGGGTCACCGCCGGAACCCAGTCCATGGTTCAACCCCGCCCCAAGCTGCAGGAACTCCACGTTACCGATTTCCCGCCCCAGTCTCTCATCGAGCGACATGATACAGAGGCGCACATTTTCGGCACTGGAACCACTGAAACGCTGCAGGATATTCGCACCGGCACCGCCCAGACCGACGATGACGATACCATCCTCCTTGCGGGATACGGATTGGTAGGGAAGCATATGGGAAAGTAAGAGTCAGGGGTGAGAGTATCAGCGAGCCAGCCCGAGCGAACGCAGGAAGCGCGACCACCAGCTGCGCCCGGACTGCGTCAGCGCTTCGTCATCATAGCGTTGCGCAAAGCGAATCAAACCGATGGCGGTGCAGTAGCGGGGGTCTGCCAGGTACGAATGCGACTGTCCGGGAATCATGGGTGCCGGCTGGTGCACCGGTACATTATAGAATATATAGCGGGTCAGCGCATCGAGGCCGCGCATCAGACTGGTGCCACCGGAGAGGTAGATGCTCATACCGTTGCGCGCAAACACCTCCTGCGGGATACGCTCACGCACGCGCAGCAGCGTGTGCGCCAGGCTGTCGCGTACGATTCGGTTGAGCTCGCCACGCGGAATGCTCACCTCATGCATACCCAAATCATCGCGGTATTGCGCCAGAGAACGGTCTTTGACATCACCGAACGCGTTGCCTTCGGTACACTTGAGCACCTCGGCAGCCTTGGCAGCCACGCGCTGCTCGGTAAAACGGACGATATCCTGATTGATGGTATTGCCGCCACGCGGTATGCAGCCGGAGGCAATCACATCGCCCCCCTTGTAGCAGATGAAATCCGTCGTGCCGCCACCGATATCTATCAGCAGGGCTCCGGCATCCTTCTGCTGGCGGGTCAGCACCATCTGCGCCGTAGCCAGCGGTGCAAACACCAGGTCCTCTACCTCAAGCGGCACCTGCCGCACACACAGCAGCGAGTTCTGCAGGCGCGTGCGCACACCGTGCACCACATGGCAGTTCACATCGAGGGTACGACCGGTCAGCCCCTCCGGGTGACGCGTGGGCTCGCCGCCATCGATGGAATACCCGCCCAGCTCACGATTGAGCACGATGCGATCGGTCGCAATCTCCATCTTCTCCGCCTTTTCGCGGGCGTTATCCACATGCTCCTCATCGATGACATCTTCATCATCCGGCAGGCGGAAGGAGCCTACGTTGTTCTCGCCCTGCAGGTGATCTCCCGTAACGGAAAGAAACACATTGAGAATATCAACGTCGGCATGATCCTGCGCCAGCTGCCAGGCATCGCACACACACTGGCGAGCCATGGCCGGATCCACAATCTCCCCCTTGCGGATACCCGCACTCTGCACCTCGCCGATACCGATGATGGTCGCGGAGGCATCGGGGCGAATCTCACCCACCACCATACATGTCTTGGTGGTGCCGATTTCAAGACCGACTAAGATTTTCGATTTGGCCATATGGAAAAATGTATAGAGAAAAAATGCTATGTGTGACGTTTGCTGTATTGATTGTAGCAGAAAGGGCTCTCGGCGGCGCGGTAAATACGCGTCATATTTCAGGGTTGTGGTCGAGTCAACGACTCACAGACAGCCGGCGAGGGCATGATGACCGGACGCAGTGATACCTCTGCCGTGCTGTACTCCTCTGACGGCTTGAACAGGAACCCGGGCTCCCGATTCCGCACCTCGTACGAGCTCGCCCGGAACATGGGAAGGATCTGGTTCGTACTCGGATCATATGCGTTCTTACCGGTGTAGCGACCGCGCACGATATACTCCACATTCTGATCGCTGCCGTAGATGGCGTTCTTCGCCGGCGGCTCCATCCCGCGATCAGGCGTGCGTACCTCGCTCTCATCCATCATCACCAGCTTCGACTCGCGCCAGCTCTGCCCAGGGCGCCGCAGATACCCCCAGAATCGCGTAATGGGCACATAGTAGCGCCGCCCGATGTAGTAATCCCCCCGGGGTTCGGCCGCTATCTCTGCCTCACGGGCGACGATGGCACGGCAGTCCTCCTGCAGAGTGATTCCGCACTGGCAGAGCAGCAGTGCCGATGCAACGGCTATGATGATACGCTTACACATGAACACTCTTCTTCTACCGCATAGCCGCCGTGCGGTCAAGCCTATATTCAGCCCGTGCGCGGCATAATGCGCGCTCGTGTGCGCACGATACCTACGCCGCCGCAGGGATATATATAAATCGCCTCCCCCACTCGATAGCCCCCATAACCATTTATTAAGAAATCCTTACTTTTGTATTTTTCATATTATTTATCACCGGGAATGAAAAGCATCATCATCAACATCAAGGTGATAAGGAAAGCGGCATATGATAATGACAAAATGAGAGAGAAGAGACGCGAGCTTTTTCCTTGACAGGAGAAAAGCGAGCCCCTATACTCCGCGTGGATGCGCGTAAGCCTGCATAAGAGAGCACCGCATCATTCCCGAGGGAAGTCGGACAGCAAACGGTCACATCCCCTGAAAAGGAGGGTCGGTTCGATGGAGAGAGGGAACACATCAATCACCTTACAATCTTTATCATCAATGAATTTCTTTCAAAAATTAGCCAGTCTGGTCTCGTATGATATCGGGATCGACCTCGGCACAGCCAATACACTGGTCTACATCAAGGATCGGGGGATTGTGCTGCGCGAGCCTTCGGTTGTGGCCATGAAAGGCGACAAAGCGAAGGCCGTGGGTGAGGAGGCGAAGCGCATGGTGGGGCGAACCCCCGGCAGCGTGACCGCCATCCGCCCGCTGAGAGACGGCGTGATAGCCAATCTGGACGTAGCACACCAGATGCTGCGATACTTCATCAAGAAAGCGTGCCAGCGCCGCAGTCTGCGCGGGCCGCGTATCCTGATTGCACACCCCTCAGGCATCACCGAGGTGGAGCGCAACGCCATTGTCCAGTCAGCGCTGGATGCCGGTGCCCGCGCAGTGGAGCTGATAGAGGAACCGATGGCGGCCGCCATCGGCGTAGGGCTCCCCGTATCCGAAGCCATCGGCAGCATGATTGTTGACATCGGCGGCGGCACTACCGAGGTGGCCATCATATCCCTTTCCGGTATCGTCTACAGCAAATCCGAGAAATGCGGTGGCGATGCCATGGATGAAACTATCACCCGCCATATGCTGGCAGCCCACAATCTACTGGTGGGCCCCCGCACGGCGGAGGACATCAAGATTCGCGTCGGCTCAGCCCATCCGCTGCAGCAAGAGCTGCAGATGGAGGTGAAGGGTCGTGACCGCGGCACAGGCCTGCCCAAGACGGTAACTGTTCGCTCTGAAGAGATTCGCGAGGCGATACAGGGCAAGCTTGACATCATCGTGAGCGCTATCCGACAGACGCTGGACCACTGCCCCCCGGAGCTGGCCAGCGACCTGTACGACCGCGGTATCACCGTGGCCGGCGGCGGCGCTCTGTTGCGCGGACTGGCAGATTTGCTCCACGAGCAGACGGGGCTTCCCATCATGATAGCGGAAGACCCTCTGAGTGCTGTGGCAGAAGGTACCGGTCGGCACCTGCAGGACAACGATGACGTGTTTGAGGAGTAAGACCACACCTCAGCACCCCCCAAACGTCACTGTTCCTCCCTGCCGCCACCCGGTAAACACGAATCATGCAAACGCGCACACGCCGCCACCTCGCACCCAGCGGGGCGGTAGGGAGTGGCGCGTTGCCCGCTTATCGGCAGACCGCAGTTCAGACAGTGACATCGGGTTGACTCAGAACCTTTTACCTAAACCAAAACCTTGTCACTTATTTCCAAAATGATTAATAGCGTCAAACACTTCTTCGGGTTCGGCCAATGCAACCCGAAGGAGGGCACGACCATCGTCATCAATGCGGAAAAACTGGAACGCCGTGTCGCCCTGCTGGAAGACGGCGTACTGGAGGAGTACAGCATTGAGCGCGAGGGCGAAGATAATATCGTGGGCGGCATCTTCAAAGGCCGCGTCAAGAACATAGAACCCGGTCTCAAGGCCATGTTTGTGGACATCGGCTATGAGAAAAATGCCTTCCTGCACTTCTGGGATGCGTTGCCGCTGGCTCTGGACTCTTCACTCGAAGAGATTCAGCGCGAAGGCCGCCCCCGCAAGCAGCAGAAGAAAATCACCAGCAAGGATATCCCGGATATCTACCCCATCGGTTCGGAGATTATGGTGCAGGTGACCAAGGGGCCCATCAGCTCCAAGGGGCCGCGCGTGACCACCAACATCTCGCTGGCAGGGCGTTACATCGTGCTGATGCCCTTCACCGACCAGTTCGGTATCTCCCGCAAGATTGATGACCCGAAGGAGCGCCAGCGTCTGCGCCAGATCGTACAGAAGCTCAACGTACCGGAGGGTATGGGTATCATCATGCGCACAGTGGCTCAGGGGCAGCGCTTCCGTCACTTCGTGCGCGATCTGGCCATGCTGCTGACCCAGTGGCGCGAGGTGGAGGAGAAGTTCGCCTCTCAACCCGCCCCTGTCAGCGTGTACCGTGAGCCGGATCTCATCGAGCGCACGGCTCGCGACTTCCTGACGGACAATGTAGACAACATCGTCTGCGACAATCTGGAGACCACCCAGCGCATGCAGGAGATTGCCGGCAAGATATCGCGCCGCGCCAAGCGCCACATCCAGCACTATCCCTGCCGCCAGCCTATCTTTGAGGAACTGGGTATCGAGAAGCAGATCAACGAGACCTTCCAGCGCCAGGTGCTGCTGCCCTGCGGCGGCTACCTTGTCATCGATGAGACAGAAGCTCTCATCGCCATCGATATCAACACCGGCCGCAACAAGGGCAACAAAGACCTCGACAAGACCATCCTGGAGACTAACCTGGAGTCGGCTCGCGAGATTGCCCGCCAGCTGCGCCTGCGCAACATCGGCGGTCTGGTCGTGGTGGACTTCATCGACATGCGCCACCGCAAGGATCAGTTGGCCGTCTACAAAGCCATGAAGGAGGCGCTCAAGCGCGATAAGGCCAAGACTCAGGTGATGCAGATTACCCCCATCGGCCTCATGGAGATGACACGTCAGCGCATCAATGAATCGCTGCTGGACTACGTGAATGATCACTGTCCGTACTGCAACGGTCGTGGTCGAATCAAGAGCGTGATGACCATGAGCGTGGAGATTCAGCGCCAGATCAAGGCCACCATCCAGCGCTACCGCGATACCGTGGGCGATATGATTGTGGTGGTGAACAGCGATGTGCTCTCACGATTCAAGAATGAGGATGCCAAGCTGCTGATGGAGCTGGAGCGCCAGTGCGCCGGGCGACTCATCTTCCGCAGCGATCCCTCCATCCACCGCGAATCCTTCGCCATCCTCAACCCGGCCAACGGCAATAAGCCGCTCTACCAGGCCAATATGTAACCAACTTTATCACCGAGAGCGGGGCAGCGGCAACAACGCAGCCCCGCTCTTCGGAATCCCCCCCCTGCCCTATGCTTGCCCAGATATCCTGTTTACTTTCACTGATCATTTTCCTCGTAGTCGGAGGATTACTCATCCGCCCGCTATGCTGCCGCTGGTGGTGGAAACTGCTCTACCTGTTCATCACCGCCGTTGCAGCCTGCAAAATCCAGCTTCTCTATCTGTTGGGCGGGCGAGAATCGTACTTCACCCCGCATCTTGACCCCTCCATCCTCATTCCGGCCAATTGGGTATGGCTGGTTATCTTCTTTTACGCCATCCTGCTCCTGCTGCTGAGTCTGCTGCTGGGCTTGCTCCGCTGGAGTATCCCGCCACTGTGGCGCATGGAGAAACAACGCTGGCGCACGCTCGGCAACCGCCTCCGCACGGGGCTGCTGGTGCTGACCGCCATTGCCGTCAGCGTGGGGATGTACAACTCCCTGCAACTGCCGGAGCCGGAGGAAATCACCATCGAGCTGCCCGGGCTCCCTGCTGATACCCCGCCACTGCGCCTGGCACTGCTGGCCGATTTGCATGCCGATGACATCGCTGACGCCACCTTCATGCAGGGGGTAGTCGATATCACGAACGGACTGAAGCCGGACACCATCGTCATCGCCGGCGACTTCGTGGACGGTCCCGTAGAGCAGTTCGGCGCGAACCTGGAGCCGCTGCGCGGGCTGCACGCCCCGATGGGGGTCTATGCCGTGGGCGGCAATCACGATGTGTACAGCGGGCTGTGCGAGTGGGAGCAATTTCTGAGCGCACGCGGCATCCGTTTCCTCAACAATGCGGGCACTCCGCTCACCGATTCTCTTTATCTGGCAGGCGTACGCGATGAGGCCGAGCGCCGCTTCTCCCGCAGCATCGCCCGCCAACCCGATTACAAAGAAGCACTCCGCAACGCACCCGCCGGCAGCGCCACCATCCTGCTGGCTCACCAGCCCGCCACCTTTGTCCACCCGGATAATACCGCTGACCTCCAGCTCTCCGGCCACACCCACGGCGGCATGATGCCCGGCTTGCGCTCCCTCATTGCCCTGGTCAACAAGGGCTATGTGGCCGGGCACTACACCCGGGACGGGCGTCAACTCTATGTCTCGCGCGGTACCCGGCTCTGGAGCGGCTGGCTCTTCCGCCTCTTCAATCCGGCTGAAGTAACCCTCATCACCCTCCGGCCCGCTCGCAAGTGACTATTTTATCCTTGAATAATCTCGGGCTTTTCGATAGAATGCGACTGTTATGAACAGACTTGCAGGTAAAACAGCTGTAGTGACCGGTGCCGGTCGCGGTATTGGTCAGGCCATCGCCCAGCGCTTCGCCGCCGAGGGTGCCAAGGTCATTCTCATTTCTCGCAATCCCTCTTCGTGCGGCAACGCAGCCGATGCCATCAATGCCGAATACCCCGGTAGCTGCAAGGCATTCCCCTGTGATGTCGCCGACGCAACAGCCGTCGAAGCCTGCGTGAAAGAGATTCTCACCGAATACCCCACCATCGATATCCTGGTCAACAACGCCGGTATCACCAAGGATGGTCTGCTGATGCGCATGAAAGAGAGCGATTGGGATGCCGTCATCACCACCAACCTCAAGAGCGTCTTCCTCTTTGTCAAAGCCCTGCAGCGCACACTGATGAAGAGCCCCGCCGGCCGTATCATCAACCTGAGCTCCATCGTCGGCATGACCGGCAACCTCGGCCAAGCCAACTACGCCGCCTCCAAGGCTGGCGTCATCGGCTTCACTAAATCCATGGCTCAGGAAATCGCCAGCCGCAAGGTGACGGTCAACGCCATCGCCCCCGGCTTCATCTCCACTGACATGACTGATGCCATCCCCGAAAAGGCCAAGGAAGCCATGCTCGCCCGCATCCCCCTGGGTGACCTCGGTAAGCCCGAAGATATCGCCAACTGCGCCCTCTTCCTCGCCTCTGATGAGGCTCGCTACATCACCGGGCAGGTACTCGTCTGCGACGGCGGCATGACGATGTAAGCTTCTACCTTCCCTACCCACTTCTTGCCCGACATGTACTACCCGGTGCATGTCGGGTCTTGTTTCCCCCTGCGCCCCGGGGCATACCGGAACGGGGAGGCTCGTACTCGCGCTTTTTTTGTAATGTCCCGTCTGTTTGTTCTTTTCATCATCAGTGGTATCTGCTAACATAGGGACAATGAAGAAAGCTATCTGCCTGTTTGCTCTGACTGCCGTTCTCTGCAGCCTGCTGACGGATTGTCGTCGGCGTGACAAGGCTGCCCCGGCTCCGGCTCCCGTCGCTACCCCCAAGGGGCTCAAGATGAGCCCCTACACGGTGCGAGGGGTTCGCTACCGCCCCATGAGCGTCCAACAGGCACTTCAATACACCGAGGAGGGTGAAGCCTCATTCTACGGTCAGGCAGGTACCCGCAGTGCCTCCGGTGAAATCCTGCGCGCCGGAACACTCTACGCCGCCCACCGTACCCTGCCCCTGCCCTCGACCGTACGAGTGACGAACCTGCGCAATGGCAAGAGCTGCGAGGTGCGGGTCATCGACCGCGGCCCCTTCCACCGCCATCGCATCATCGACCTCAGCCGCGAAGTAGGCCGCCGCATCGGCATGAACCCACATGGCACCGGGCAGGTCAGAATCGAGACGATCAGCATCGGCCGGGGGAAGGACCGCGTATACCGTCCAGCTGATTGAGAATACAGCGCTATCACTTTTCTGAACCGGGTGTTTGTCGTGAGGCAAACACCCTTTTGCCTGCTCTGCTGACAGCAGGGATGAGTCGCTCGCGATGTTGACTCAACTTTTTTTCAGCGTTTCACAATTTTGTGTTGACTTTTGACGTGTATTAGAGTGTACTGGTGGTGACGCGAAGTGTACGCAGAATAATGACAAATGAATCAACAGTGATGTTCACGGGCAACGTGACCCACAAACTGGATCCCAAGAGCAGATTGGCGATACCGGCGGGGTGGCGTGCAGCCCAGGGCGTAGAGCTGAGCATCATCGATGCCATGAGTGATGGCTACCCGATTCTGAAGTGCTACACCCGCGAGGCGTTCGCCGAGAAAATCATGCAAATCCGCGTGCAGTCAGAAGCTCGTGGGATAGACCCGGGAGACATCGATCGCTACATCGGCATCATCACCGGCCGCAGCATTCAGGCCGAGGTCAGCAGTCAAGGCAAGCTATTGATACCAAAGGCACAACGCGAACGAACAAAATTGACAGACACAGCAACAATTGTCGGTCGAGGGTCCTATTTTGAAATCTGGGCTCCGGCGGACTTTGAGGCAGTGAACAGCCCGGAAGCCATTGCGAAACTGGAGCTCGATAAGCTCTTCCACATCTTGTCATGAGCCGAGCCCTCGCATACACACATGCGCGCGCGAGCGCACCCGCAAGCACCTGCTACCGGGTGCTGATGTGGGAGGTCGGCAGCCTGAGCGAAACACAGCTCAACGAGTGGAAGGCCGCTCGCACGGAGCTGCTGGGGCAGATGCGCGATGCCGGCACCAAGGGAGCCCGCGGCACCCTGGCTCGACTGAGCAGCGAGCTGCGCGAGCTGTCCGCCCGCTACATCGAAGAGCCGCTGGCAGCCCGTAGCACCGCTGACACCCCGCAACACCTGGCTCCGCTGGCAATGGCGCTGCCGGCTGAGGAGAGCGTGCTGGGCTGGCAGCTGACTACCGGCTATACCGAGCTGCTGGCCGAGCTGCGCGGCGAGGAAGGAATCGACGAGCTGCTGAAACGCCTGAAAGAAGCTACCCCTGAGCTGGACTGGTACCCCACCCCGCTGGTGGAAGCCGTGAGTGCCGCCGAGGCTACCGAGCGCCTGGAGCAGCTGCGCCGCGACACGGAGGAGGCCGACACCGGTGACGATGATGACGGCAATGAAGCCCTCCCCTTCCACCACGTGACCGTCCTGGCACACGAGGCCGTGGATGCCCTGTTGCCGGCTGAAGGCAAGGTGATAGTCGACGCCACACTGGGCGGCGGCGGCCACAGCGAGCTGATACTGCAAGCCGGGGCCTCGGTGTGGGGAATCGACCAGGATCCCGCCGCCCGACGCGCCGCCCGCAAGCGCCTGGCGGTCTATGGAGACCGTCTGCAGGTGGTAGCAGGCAACTTCCGCAACGCTGTCGAGCTGCTCCGCGAACGCGGGGTGGAGCAGGTGGACGGGCTGCTGGCAGATATCGGCATCTCTTCCCCACAGGTGGACTGCGCCGAGCGCGGCTTCTCATTCCTCGCTGAAGGCCCGCTCGATATGCGGATGAACCCTTCTGCCCCGCTCAGCGCTGCCGACATCGTCAATACCTTTTCCGAAGCAGAAATTGCCGATATCCTCTGGCAATACGGCGAGGAACGCGCCAGCCGAGCCATCGCCCGACGCATCGTCCAGGAACGCACGCGAAACCCTTTCTCCACCACCACACAGCTGGCCGAGCTCATCAGCAGCGTTCTGCCGCGCAAGGGTCGCCAGCACCCGGCTACCCGCAGCTTCCAGGCTCTGCGCATCGCCGTAAACGATGAGCTGGGTGCGCTGGAGGCACTGCTGGAAAGCGGCCTGAGCCTGCTGAAAAGCGGGGGTCGCTTCGCCGTCATCACCTTCCACAGTCTGGAGGACCGCGCCGTGAAGCGCTACTTCGACCGCGTCACCCGCCCGGAAATTGACCGCCCAGAGTGGCCGGCTCCCCGTCCGAACCCCGAGTACGCCGCCCGCCCGGTCTTCCGCAAACCCATCATCGCCGGCGAAGCCGAACTCAAGGCCAATCCCCGCGCCCGCAGCGCCAAGCTCCGCGTCATCGAAAAACTATAGTTTTCCCCACCACTTCTCACCATGTCCTCTTCCCGTCCCTCCACTCGCTATGCCGGCCAGGTCAGCTTCAGCTTCCTGCTCTGGATGGTAGCCGTCGCATTCCTGGTATCTGCCGGCGGTGTGACCTACGCCAGTCTGAAAAGCCTGCAAGTTGCAGAACGCACCGAAATCAACAATCTGCAGCGCGAAATCGCCGAGTGCAACATGAACATCAACCAGTACCGCGCCAAGACCAACGAGATGACTAATCGCTGGGCCATGCGCGACCGCCTCAGCCAGAACGGCTCCAGGCTGCAGGATATCACCCGCAATCAAATCGAGATTGCGCAGCGCATGAGCGACGGCTCCCGTATCACTTACATCGAAGCGCCGCAACGCTGAGTAATATCATCCCCCTTCACTGCGTGAAAACCAAGGTTCCATTTGCCGGGCGAAGCCTGCTGCTGTGTGTGATCATCATCCTGATCTCCAGCAGCATCGCCTATCGTCTGGTGGAACTGCAGATTGTGGATTCGCGCAACCACGGCCGCATCGCCGCCGATGAGCTCATCGACAAGGAAAGCATCCCGGCTCAGCGAGGTATCATCATGGATCGCCACGAGGAGATTCTGACCAACAATATCCAGAACGCGGAGCTGGTGGCCGACCGCTACCACCTGCGTGAGATTACCGTCGTAGTCGATGGTCTGGCCTATAATCACGCCTGCCACGACCCGCGCTGGGAAACCCTCAAGACCGACAAGGAACGCCGCAAGCTGGTACGCGAACACCGGGCCAAGCTGCTGGAAAATGCCGAATACCGCATCAGTCGCGAGGAAAAAGCGGCTCTTCGCGCTCAGATTGACACCCGGGATGCCCGGAGTAATCGTCTCCTCAACTACGACCCCGATGTCTGCGAGTATTACTTCCGACAGCATGATAAGCTCGTGGCCGAGATATTGTACCGCCACCTCAGCCACATTCAGGTAGAAGAGACCCTGCCGGAACCCATCGTGCAGCCGACCACCCGCCGCGGACGGCAGAATGCCCGCAATATCACCCCGCCGGCTCCGCGCAAGCGGCTGCGCCCCATCACCCGCCAGGATATCATCGATAAGATTGCTCAACCGGAGATTACTGCTCACAATGCCCAGGCTGAGTCCACCGGGGCAGAACCGAAAAAATATACCAATCGTATCATACTGGCCAATAATCTCAGCTTCGACACAGCTGATAAAATCCGCGAGGCTCTCAAGGCAGCGCGAATCCGCGGCATTGTCGTACAATCAAGTCTGCGTCGCAACTACGTCATGCCCAAGATGCTCTGCCATGTGCTGGGCTACGTCAATCACGAAAACAAGGGCATGAGCGGCGTGGAAGCCTACTTCCACAGCTATCTCAACGGGGTCGACGGCATGCGCGAATATCGGCACAATGCCCGCGGCCAGGTACTGGCCAATGAAGACGACCGCTACATGGCGCCCAAGCATGGACTCAATATCCGCCTCACCATCGATATGCGACTGCAAGCCATCGTGGAGCAGGAACTGGATGCCGGCATGCGCCAGTTCCGCGCCAAACGCGGCTGTATGATTGTCGTAGACCCCAAGACCGGCGATATCCTGGCCATGGTGAGTCGCCCGGCCTTCGACCTGAATACCAAGGAGCTCATCACCCACGAAGGGTCATTTGCCCGAGGCACAGTCAAGGATTCTCAGGGAAATACCGTAACGGGTGATTTCAATTTCGCCTGCCAGACCCGCTATGAGCCGGGCTCGACGTTCAAAGTCATCGCCGTGACGGCGGCACTCGACAAAAAGCTGCTCAACATTCACTCCTACATCAACTGCTCGCCTTTCTCTGTGGGCTATGGTTCCAAGCCCATCAATGACCGGCCGTTCAACTACGGAAGCCTGCCGGTGTGGGGTGTACTGGCCAAGTCCAGCAACCCGGGAGCGGCTAATATCGCCCTGAAGGCCAAATGGCCCAACTACAAGAGCTATCTCGAAAAATACGGGCTGGATAAGCCCGTGGGTATCGACCTGCCCAGCGGCGGTGCCTGTCTCGTGGCAGACGGCTCCAATATCGTCAACTATTCCCGTATCGCCTACGGCTACTCCGTGGCCGTATCACCGCTGCACATGGCCATGGTCTATGCCACCATCGCCAACGATGGCGTGCGGATGAAACCGCGTCTCATCGACCGTATCATCGCCTCTGATGGTTCTGTATACGATGCCTGCACCCCCGCTGAGGGAGTGCGGGTCATGAGCCCCAAGACGGCGGCAGACCTGCGATTTGCCCTCGAAACCGTCACTCGCGGGGCCAAGGAAAACGGCGAACCCGTACGCCGTGGCACTGCTACGGCGGCAGCCATCCCGGGCTACCGTATCGGCGGCAAAACCGGCACAGCCAAAAAAGTAAAAGACGGCGGCGGCTACTATGACAACCTCTATACGGTCTCGTTTGCAGGCGTTCTCCCCATCAACGACCCGAAACTGGTGGTGATGACCGTCATCGACGAGCCGCACCCCACCGATCGCAACCCCGGCGGCGGTACGGTAGCGGCCCCCATCTTCCGGGCTGCAGCGGAACGTATGATACAGGTACTCAACCTGCCGCCCAGTGACCCCGAAGCCTACGAAAAATACCTCGCTGAAAAAGCCGGGGCTGACACGCAAATCAAGAAATAACCCTCTCTCCACTCACGTAATTATCATGATGAACATGAAGCGCCTTTTCTCCATTCTCTCCGGAGCTACCATCACCGGTACGCTCAAAAAACCATTGAGCCTGCTGACGGATGACAGCCGCAAGGTGATTCCGGGCTGCTGTTATGTTGCCGTCAAGGGCACTCAGTTTGACGGACACACCGCCATCGAGGGCGCTATTGCCTCCGGCGCTGCCGCCATTGTGGCGGAAACACCCGTGACCACCATGGCTCAGGAAAAAGGGGTCATGTGGATACAGGTAGCAGACACGCATCTGGCCGATGGGCTGCTGATGAGCGAGTGGAACGGTACTCCCTCTGATGAAATGATTGTACTGGGTGTCACCGGCACCAATGGTAAGACCACCATCAGCTACCTTACCAATGCCATCTTCCGCGCCGTCTGGCAGCGCGCCGGGCTCATCGGTACCATCATGTACGATGACGGTGCTCGCCGTACCCCTTCTCACAACACCACCCCCGGCTGCGCCGAGTTGCAGCGCATGCTCGCCGACATGGTGAAAAACGGCTGCCGCGCCGTCGCTATGGAGGTATCCTCCCATGCCCTGCACCAGCAGCGCACCGCCGGCACCCGCTTCCGCGTGGGTATCTTTACCAACCTGACCCAGGACCATCTGGACTACCACGGCACCATGGAGGAATACTATGAGGCCAAGAAGCAGCTCTTCATCCGCATGGCAGCCGACAAGACAAGCAAGGCGGTGGCCGTCATCAATATCGATGATGAATACGGACGCCGACTGGCTGAGGAGATGCGCCCGCTCATGCGGGTGCGTACATTCGGTACGGCAGCGGATGCCGATTTCCGCGCAGAGCCCAAGCTGGTATCGCTGAAAGGCAGCCAGTATGAGCTGACTTATCAGGGGCGCTCCTATCTGGTGCGCACCCCGCTCATCGGCGCGTTCAACCTCTCCAACAGCCTGGCCGCACTGGCGGGCGTAGTGGCAGCAGGGGTCGGCATACAGGATGCCATCAGCTGCCTGGCGCAGTCACCGCAGGTACCGGGTCGTATGGAGCTGGTCAGCAGCGTGAACAACGTGCAGTGCTTTGTGGACTACGCCCACACCCCGGATGCCGTGGAGAACGTCTGCCGCACCATGAAGGAGCTCTGCCGCTCCGGGCGGGTCATCACCATCTTCGGCTGCGGCGGTGACCGCGACCGCACCAAGCGCCCGCTCATGGGCGAAGCCGCTGCGCGCTACAGCGACATCTGCCTGGTCACGAGCGACAATCCCCGCACGGAAGACCCGGAGGCCATCATCGATGAAATCATGCCCGGCATCCCCGCCGCCAAGCAGCACCGCATCACCGACCGCGAGGAGGCCATCCGCGCCGCTCTGACCATGGCTCGCCCGGGGGATGTGGTTCTCATTGCCGGCAAGGGGCATGAGAATTACCAGATTTTCGCCACGGAAACCATCACCTTCTCAGATTCCGCCGTCGTACGCAAGTACTACGAAGAGAAGAACCCGGAAGGCATCAGCGTGCCCTCCCGTAAACCCGGCCACTAACACCGCAACACCATGACTCACCTTTCCACCGGCAACCTGATAGCAGCCACGGGCGGCACCGCCGTGGTGACAGGCGACCGTGCCATCACCGCAGGAGTCACCACAGACAGCCGCGCCATTGCGCCCGGCTGCGTCTTTGTGGCGCTGTGCGGCGAGCGGTTCGACGGCAACTGCTTTGCCGCCGAAGCCTCCCGGAAGGGAGCCGCTGCCGTGGTCGTGTCCCGTGTGGAGGGTGAATTTGCGCCGGGCTGCACCGTTGTGCAGGTGCAGGACACCCTGACAGCCCTGCAGAGTCTGGCCGCCTGGTGGAGAGAGCAGCTGGAACCGCTGGCCGTGGTGGGGCTCACCGGCTCCTCCGGCAAGACCAGCACCAAGGACATGTGCCTCTCCGTCCTCTCGCAGAAGTTCCGCGCCCTGGCCACCAAGGGGAACCTGAACAACCACATCGGCGTGCCGCTCTCCATCCTCTCCACCCCGGAGGGCACAGAAGCCGCCATCTGGGAAATGGGCATGAACCATGCGGGCGAGCTCGCCCCACTCTGCGGCATGACCCGCCCACGCATCGGCATCATCACCACCATCGGCTCCGCTCACATGGAATACCTGGGCAGCCGGGAAGCCATTGCAGAGGAGAAATGCACCGTGGCTCGCGCCCTGCCGACAGATGGTTACATGATTTACCCGGCGCATGATGACTTTGCGGGCTACATCGCCGCGCAGACCACGGGCATACCCCTGCCCGTGGGGGGGCAGGACTGTGCCGTGCGGGCGCTCAACCCGCGCAGCACCGCCACCGGCACCACCTACACCCTGCATATCGACGGGCAGGAAGAGGTGGAGATTGCCCTGCCCGTGCCGGGCGCACACATGGTGAGCAACAGCCTGCTGGCCGCTGCCGCCGGCTGGAAACTGGGCTGCACCCCGCAGCAGATTGCCGCCGGACTCTCTGCCGCTACCCTCACACACGGGCGACTGGCCTGCCGACAGGTGGACGGCTACATCGTGGTGGATGACACCTACAACGCCAACCCCGAAAGCATGAAAGCCGCGCTGGAAACCGTGGCCGCGCTCAAGGATGCCCGCCGCTGTATCGCCGTGCTGGGCAAGATGGGCGAGCTGGGGACAGGTGGAATCGCCGCCCATGCGGACATGGGACGCTGCGCGGCGGAACTGGGCTACGCCGCCGTAGTGGTGGTGGGTGCCGCCTGTGCAGAAACGGAGGCCCTGTGCAACGCCGCCGCAGAAAAGATACAGGCTCGCCGTGTGGACACCCCGGCAGAGGCCGCCGATATCCTGAAAAGCCTCATGCAGCCGGGTGATGCCCTGCTCTTCAAAGGTTCCCGCTCCGCCGGCATGGAGCGCACCATGTATGAACTCTTCCCCTCTCTGAACCCCAAACAATCATCATAAGCTATGCTGTATTTTCTGAATATCCCCGGTGAAATCCTGTTACTGCTGGCTCTGCTGCTACCGTTTATCGGCTCACTCATCATCGGGCCGAAACTCATCGCCGTGCTGCGTGCCATGAAGGCAGGCCAGCCCATCCGCGAGGCTCGTAAGGGCGTGCTTGCCCCGGAGCATCAGAGCAAGGTGGGCACTCCCACCATGGGCGGGCTCATGCTCATCGGGCTTGTGCTGCTGACGGCGCTGCTGGTGTGCGACCTCACTGACCCGATGATCCAGTGCTGCCTGCTGGTCACGGCTGTAACAGCTTTCCTGGGATTCCTGGATGACTACACCAAAATCACCAAAAAGAGCTCCGACGGCGTCAGCGGCTGGTTCAAGATTGCCCTTCAAACCCTTGCCGCCATTGGCTGTGCCTCCTACCTGTACAACAGCATGCCGGGAATAACGGAAGTGATGATTCCGTTCTACGGCATGGTAGACTTCGGCATTCTCTTCATCCCCTTTGCCCTGCTGGTCATCATCGGCACCTCCAATGCCGTGAACCTGACGGATGGTCTGGATGGTCTGGCCAGTGGCTGTACCATCATCACCAGCGTGGCCTATGTGGTAGTCACGGCAGCTCTGTCTTTCAGTGTCGATATCAGCCTGCCCTGCTTTATCATCGCCATCATCTCTGCCTGCAGCGGCTTCCTGTGGTTCAACTGCAATCCGGCACGCGTGTTCATGGGTGATACGGGCTCGCTGGCCCTCGGCGGTGCGCTGGGCACCATCGCCATCTGCACCCATTCCGCCTTCATCCTGGTGATTATCGGCGGTGTGTTCGTGGCAGAGGCCCTCTCCGTGATGATTCAGGTGGGCTGGTTCAAGGTGTCCCGCAAGCTGTACGGCGAGGGTCGCCGCTTCTTCCGCATGGCCCCCATCCACCACCACTTCGAGAAGGGCGGCCTGAGCGAGACGCAGGTCTGCGTGCGTTTCTGGATTGTTTCATTCTTCCTGGCCACGTTCGGCCTCGTGGTCATGGGCATCACACAGATGCTGGACATGGAACGCCAGATGAAGGCCTCGCCAATCATGGTCGTGCCGGAGCCTGTAGGGGAGGCTCCTATGCCGGAACCCGTCTCTACTGCTGACAACAACTGATTCTGCATATCGTCATGGATATTACCGGTAAAAAGATAGCCATTCTGGGCTGCGGACGCAGCGGTCTGGGTGCCGCGCACCTGGCCATAGCCCGCGGGGCGGGTGAAGTGTGTATTTTTGATGCCAACCCGGCAGCCACCTGCGCCGACGCTGATATTTCCTTTGTGCCCGGTGCCACAGAGGAGCATGCGCGCGCCTATGCGGCCGACATCGTGGTGCTTTCCCCCGGAATTGAGGCTGACATACCGTGGACGCTGGCTTTCACTGCGCACGGAGCTCCGCTCATCGGTGAGACGGAGCTGGGCTGGCACTATTACAAGGGGCGTATCATCGCCATCACCGGCACCAACGGCAAAACCACCACCACCGCCCTGCTGGAGCATGTGTTGCAGAGCGCCGGTAAGACCGCCAAGGCCTGCGGCAACTACGGCTACCCGCTCTGCGAGGTGGCACTCATGGAACCGCAGCCGGAATTCGCTGTGCTGGAAGTTTCTTCGTTCCAGATGGAAACCATCGCGGACTTCCGACCGGAGGTAGCCATCTGGCTGAACTTTGCGCCCGACCACATGGATCGCTACACCAGAGTGGAAGACTATTTCAACGCCAAGATGCGCATCTTTGAGAACATGAGCGCCGACCAAATCGCCATCGTGCGCGAGGGCGAGGAACTGCCCGGGCTCATCCCGCAGCGCATCGGCTTCTCCTCCGTGGTCAACACCGGAAAACTATATTTCGAGGACGAAGCCATCATGGAAAACGGTGCTGTGCTCACCCCGCTGCAAGGCACGCCTCTGGTACAGGCACATAACGCGGAAAATGCCATGGCCACCACCCTGGCCTGCCGCACGGTGGGGCTGGATGACGCAGTCATCAGCGCGGGCATCCGCTCCTTCTGCCCGCCCGGCCACCGCTGCGAACCGGTGGCAGAAAAGGACGGCATTCTGTGGCTGAATGACTCCAAGAGCACCAACCTGCACTCCACGGAGGCAGCCGTGCGCTCCCAGACCCGTCCCATCATCCTGTTGGCGGGCGGCAAGGACAAGGGACTGGACTACACGGCCATCAACCCCATGCTGAAAGAGAAAGCGCGGCTCTGTGTCGTGTTCGGCCAGATTGCCGAGCAGCTCGTGGACACCTTCTCCCCTGTCTGTCGCACCATCCGTGTAGAAACCGTGGAAGAAGCCGTGCAAGCCGCCCACCGCGAAGCTTACGCCGGAGATGTGGTTCTCTTCTCGCCCGGCACCTCCTCTTTCGACCAGTTTACCGGTTATGTCCAACGCGGCAACTGCTTCCGTGATGCCGTCAAAAGAATCCTTAACATCTGATTTATTAATTTTTATGAAGAAACGCCACCTGACCTCCTATCGCAACTCTGATCTCGATCGCGCCAAACCCAAGAAGCGCCTTTTCCACTCCTTTATCAACAACAATCTCAAACAGCCCAAGAAACACCACAGTGACACCGGACTGGTAGAAGACCGCACCAGCAGCACGACCATCGTGCGTATCATCGCCGGTATTCTCATGGTGCACGTCGTTGTCATCGGTGGGTTGCTCGTGCGCGGTAATCTGGTGAAGAGCAATACCGGACTGGCTGTCACACCGGGTGTCACCCCTCCCCCGACTGCACCCGTGCAGCCTGAAGCAGCTCCTGTAGTACCCGGTCCTGTCAATATGAATGCTGTGCTGACACCGACGACTGCCGTGCCAACCCCGCAGCCGACCCCGACACAAGTACACATCACCCAGGCCTCTGCCACACCTTCTCCCGCTCAGGCTCAACCGGTGCAACCCGTCATTTCTCAGCCGCAGCAGGCTGCGCCCGTGGTTGTCGCTCCGGCGGCAGAACCGGTTCAACCCGCCAACACGGCCATCGTCAAGCACATGGTTGCCTCCGGTGACAACTGGAACAGTGTCGCCGTGCAGTATGGTGTGACCGTCAGCGAACTGAAAGCCGCCAACCCGCAGGCGGCGGCCAATGCCAATCTGTTCACCGGCACCTATCTCGATGTTCCGGTACCGACTACTTCAGCCGCCGGTCAGGCTGCCATGGCAGCCCAGCAGCAGGCAGCAGAAGAAGCACGAGGCACCGTTCACGTGGTGAAAAAAGGTGAAACTCTCGGGGTCATTGCCCGTAAGTACAGAATCTCACTCAAGAAACTCTACAGTCTCAACGGACTCACCGAAAAAGACGCCCGCCGCATCCAGCCCGGACGCGAACTGAAAGTGGGCGAATAAACCCGGATATCCCTCCCCCCTGCAAGTATCCATGACCACGCGGCTGAGCATCATCTGTATCTGGTTCTGCTTCATCCTACTGCTCATTATGGGCATCGTGATGGTAGCCAGTACAGGACTCAGCGCCCCGGTTCCGCAGGGAACATCCAACACCTCGTTCATCTTCAAGCAAAGTCTCTTCGGCGCTCTGGGATTGGGAGGGGCTCTGGCACTCAGTGCGTTTGACTACCACATCCTGCGCCGCTGGGTAGTAGCGCTGTGGATTCTGTGCAGTTTCCTGCTCATCTGCTGCTATCTGCCCGGTATCGGCATGACCATCAACGGCGAATCCCGCTGGGTCAACCTGGGGTTCATGTCATTTCAGCCCAGCGAATTAGCCAAGATAACCCTCATGCTGGCACTGGCCAGCTGGTATACCACATACCGCGAGATGGCCGGTACGTTCTGGTGCGGTTTTGCAATCCCGGGCGGTGTTATTTTCGGCATTCCGCTGCTGCTGATTCTGATGGAAAAAGACATGGGAACAGCTGCTGCGCTGGCGATGTCTGGCTTCTGCATCATGTATGTATCAGGAGCTCGTGGCTGGCTGATTCTGCTTTCGTTCCTGGTAGGTGCGCTGGCTCTCTATATGATGGCCACCGGCAGCGAAAACCGAATGATGCGTATCGAAGCATGGTTTGACCCGCAGGCATTCAGTCAGGGAGCCGGGCGTCAGCAGTGGATTGCCATGCTCGCCTTTGCTCGCGGTGGTATCACCGGGGTCGGACTTGGCAACGGCATTGAGAAATACGGTAATCTGCCTTTCGCCCACACCGACTTCATCTTCGCCGAAGTCGGCGAAGAATGGGGCTTTATCGGTTCCGCTCTGGTACTGATGCTCTACACGTTCATGACGGTGTCCGGAATCATCCTGGCGCTACAGACTCAGGAAACTTTCGGGCGACTCCTGGCGACGGGATTGGTATGCACGATTTTCTGGCCGGCAGCCCTCAACATGATGGTTGTCACCTCCATGCTCCCCAACTCCGGTCTGCCGCTGCCATTCATCAGCTACGGCGGCACTAACCTGGTGTTCACCATTGCCGCGATAGGTATTCTGACCAGCATCCAACGGCATACTCCCATCATACGACAGAATTACTGGCCCCTGCGCCGCCTCAAGGAAAATCCCAAGTTATGAACTCGCATCCTCTCAACGTCATCATCGCCTGCGGTGGTACAGGCGGGCACCTGTTTCCCGGTATCGCCGTAGCACAGCAGCTGCGGCTCATGGGGCACCACCCCATCCTGCTCATTTCCCGTAAGGAGGTGGATGCCGATGCCTCCCGCAAGTACGGCGATCTCGAATTCCACAGCGTTCCGGCCATCGCCAAGCCCCCGCTGCTTTCGCTCCGCACACCCGGTTTCCTCTGGAAGTTACTCACCACCTACCTGAGCTGCAAGCGTATCATCAAAAAAGCCGGGGCAGACGTTGTCGTCGGCATGGGAGGCTTCACCTCACTGCCTCCCGTCAAGGCAGGACACGCCCTGGGGCTGCGCACCTATGTGCACGATTCCAATGCCATGCCCGGCAAGTCCAACCGCATGACGGCTCGCTGGTGCACCAAGGTGCTGTTGGGTCTGGGTGATGCGGCTCGCTATTTCCCCGGAAGCGACTGTGTAGTAGTCGGGACTCCGGTACGCCAGGAGCTGCTGCAACTGCCCACCCCCACTGAAGCCCGCATGCGACTCGGGCTGCCCGATGACAAGCCGGTTATCCTCGTCGTCGGTGGCTCTCAGGGCGCGAAAAATCTCAATTCTCTGCTCATCGATGCTGCCAAGGCCGACCCGGACGTACACTACCTTGTCATTGCCGGCAAGAGCGACTATGAACGCGTCAACTCGCTGGCTGGCGGTGCGACCAATATCACGGTGATGGGCTTCTGCTCCGATATGCCGGCTGCCTATGCGGCAGCTGACGGGGTGATCGCCCGAGCCGGCGCCTCCACGCTCACAGAGCTCTCTCTCATCGGCAAGGCTACCCTGCTGATTCCTTTCCCCTTTGCGGCGGATGACCACCAAACCCACAATGCGCGTGTGTTTACCGCTGCCGGGGCTGCGGCCATGTACCAGCAGCGCGAGCTGACCACCGAAAAGGTGCATGACTTCGTCCACAACATCGTGATGAACCCGAGCGCCCGCGCTGCCATGGAACAAGCCATGCGCAAGCTCTCCCGCCCCGATGCGGCAGAAGCTATCGCACGTGTCATCTCAAACACCCCGTGACCCTCTTCCCCCCCACACCTTGGAAAAACGGCACCCTCGCCTGCCTCACCGGGCGGGGGTGCTCCCATCTGACAGATATGGCTATCATCCACATCAGTATTCTGAGCCAGGAACTTACCCTTGTTGACAGCGATGGAACCGTGCTATTCCGTGCTTCCATCTCCTCAGGTGCGGCCGGTACTGGTTTTGAAGAAGGCTCAGGACGCACTCCCACCGGACGCTTCACCATCTGCTCCAAACACGGCGAAAACGCTCCGCTCAATGCACTGTTTCGTGCCCGAATACCTGTAGGTACCTGGCCCTGCCCCGATGCCCCACAGGATGCCATACTGGCTCGGATTCTTTGCCTGGAGGGGCTGGATAGGGCCAATGCCAATACCCGGGCCCGCTACATCTACATCCACGGCACCAGCGATATCGCGCATCTGGGAACCCCGGCATCCCACGGTTGCATCCGCCTCTCACCGAACGACATCGCGACACTCTACCCCCTGGTACCACTGGGTACAACGGTCATTATCGCCTGATATCATATCTTCCTGACCGACATGACGAATGTCTTATCTTGACTCATGGCGCGTAATATGCTGCAATACATGCATGGCAATCAACAAAAAAATCATTGATGTCAAGCAGCCTCTTTCCTGGATTGTCCCTGCCATTGTGGGCACTCTGGTGACTGCGGGTATAGTCATCGTGACCAACTGCTCGAATGAGAAGGTGGACGGCGGTTATGCCGCCTATGTGTACACCAACCCGATTGTGGGGGTAAAGGAGTTCAAAAGCATCATCAAGGGGCCGGGCGGCACGGGCTATGTGTGGCGCCAGAAATCCATCAAGATTTGCGTGACGCCGTATACCATGACGGAGGATTTTGATGATATCCGCGCGGCAGATCAGCTCAAGATGACGGCACAGGCCTATCTGGTATACCGCATCGACAGTAATAAGATTCGCGAGTTCGTGGAGCAGTACGGCGCCATTGCGGATGTTCCCAACAAACCGGATGAAATTGCTCAGGATGCGTATGAGTCCTTCATCCGCCAGCCGTTCCGCACGGCGGTTCGCACGGCCATTGCCCGTTTCCGCGGTCTGGATGCCCCGGCGCGCATCCCGGAAATCACCCTCATGGTGGAAGAAAGCCTGCGCAAGCAGTTGGAGGGTTCACCCTTCATTGTGGAGTCTGTCACCATCGGCTCCACCATGCCCCCGGAATCCGTGACCGCCGGTATCACTCGCAAGGTGGAGGCCTCACAGGAGTACGAGCGCCAGGCCATCATGCTGGAAATTGCCAAGCGTGCTGAGGAAATTGCCGATGCCGAGGGTCGCGCCAAAGCCAACAAGATGAACCAGGAAGCACAGGGTGAGCTGCTGCGTGCCAAGGCAGAGGCAGATGCGAAGCTCTACGCCAAGCAACAGGAGGCTGCCGCCCTGCTGGCCATGAAACAGGCTGAGGCAGAGGGTATGATTCTGGAAGCCAAGGGTAAAAAGGCGCTGGACGAGGCCATCGGCGAGAATATCATCCGCATGGAAACCATCCGCAACATGGATAAGATTCGCTTCCCGCATATTCTGGTGGGCAGCGAGGCGGTTTCCCCGCTTTTTGATGCAATACGCCGCATTGTTCCACCGGCAGCCGCTCCGGCACCGCAGCCCCCTGCGCCGCAGCCTGCTGTGCCCGCTCCACAGCCCGCCCCGGCTGAACCTCAGATGTGACCCTGATGAATCCTCAGCCCGCCATCACCGTGCCGGACTATGCGCTCGCCGTAGTGGAGCGTCTGGAGAGCCGTGGCTATGAAGCCTACGTGGTGGGGGGCTGTGTGCGCGATTCTCTGCTGGGGCGTCAGCCGAACGATTGGGATGTCTGCACGAATGCTCTGCCGGAGGACGTATTGCGCGTGTTCCGGCGCTTCCATGTCATCAAGACCGGCCTGCAGCACGGCACCGTCACCGTCATGTCCGACAAGCAGCCGGTAGAGGTGACCACGTTCCGCATCGACGGCCATTACAGCGATAACCGCCACCCGGATGCCGTGAGCTTCGTCTCCCGCGTGGAAGAGGACCTGGCACGGCGTGATTTCACCATCAATGCCATGGCCTACAGCCCCACTCGCGGTCTGGTGGATGCCTTCGGCGGGCAGGAAGATTTGGCAGCGGGGCTCATCCGTTGTGTGGGGGAGCCGGATGCCCGATTCAACGAGGACGGGCTGCGCATCATGCGGGCGCTGCGTTTTGCCGCACGTTTCGGTTTTGCCATTGAGCGAGAGACGGCGGCCTCCGTACGCCGCAACCGCCACCTGCTGGAGAACGTGAGCGCGGAACGCATCTTCAAGGAACTGAAGGGGATTCTCGTTGGCGCCGGTGTGTTGGACATGCTGTTAGCCTTCCCGGAGGTGTTCAGCTGTATCATCCCGGAGCTGGCTCCCTCCATCGGCTTTGACCAGCATACGCCATATCATTGCTACGATGTGTGGACGCACAGTGCCTATGCCGTGGCGGCAGCCCCGGCAGATGAGATACTGCGGCTCACCATGCTGCTGCATGATGTGGGGAAACCCGGCTGCTTCTCCATGGGTGAGGACGGCAGGGGGCACTTCTACGGTCACCCCGCCGCCGGAGAAAAGCTCACCAAAACCATTCTGCAACGCCTCAAGAGCGACAATGCCACCCTCTCCACCGTCTGTACCCTGGTGCGGGTGCATGACATGACCATGCCCACTACCGTACCGGGGATGCGCCGTCTGGTCGGCAAACTGGGGGTGGAAAATGTACGCCGTCTGCTGGATGTGCAGCGCGCCGACCACGCCGCCCACTCAGACTATGACCACGCCTCCGGTGTCGCCCTCATTCGTGATGCCGCAGAGCTGCTGGAGGATGTACTGGAGATGGAGCCGGCCTTTACCGTGAAAGACCTCGCCATCAACGGCAACACCCTCATGCAGCTGGGCATGAAACCCGGCCCCGCCATGAAACAGGTGCTGGAGACTCTGCTCACCGCCGTGCAGGAGGGTGAGCTGGAAAATACGACAGACGCCCTGATAAAAAAATCAGAGAGACTGATAGCTGCCATCAATTGACTTGATTCCCGGCAGCGGCTTCTGCATATACCCGATTCAACACCTGCATCTTGGCATCCCAGGTGAATATTTTTCCGCGTTCAATGGCTCCCCGGGCAAGACTCATCCGTCTTTCCTCATCTTCTGCCAGTTGGTCCAAAACAGCAGCCAACTGTGCAGAGATTTTTTTCTGGGACTGCACGGGGAGTTTTATTCCGCATGTTTCATCGATGACAGTAGCAAAACCACAGTGATTCAACGCAACTATCGGAAGCCCGTTCTGCAGAGCTTCCAAAGTAACGGTAGAAGTTCCTCCTTCATGTATACTGGTAATGCACATTATATGGCATTGTTTCATTACATGAGAAACAGCAGAGTGTGAAATAAATCCGTGAAAATTAATATAGGAGGAAAGTCCTAAATCCATGGCGAGTTGCTTCCATTCCTTTTCTTTTTCACCACCTCCGAGCACCTCCAGCTTCATGGGGTGTTTGCATAAGGGCAATGCTTTTAGCAAAATAGGCAGAGCTTTTCGCGCCTCGTGTACCCCTACCCAACACAATTTCAACGGCTCACTTGTTTTATGTCTCACTGGTTCAGGCATATCCGTTGTATCCGGCGTACCCACTTCTCTCATCATTTGGGGAGTACGATTCCAGAGATGTTGCACGGTTTGAATTCCTTCCGGATCGGAAACAAAAATGGTGTGCGCTTTTTTTGACACGATACGAGCAGCATAACCAAATCGTTTTTGCCAGCTGTTGATGATGTTTCGCAGACCGTAAAAAAAAGCATCGCGAATCCCCAATTCAGAGAGCAGGCACCAGGCTGTATTATTTAATCCTCCCAGCGGTCCCCAGATAAAGGGTTTGCCTAATTTCCACAGATAGCCCGGTTCGCGATATCCCGCCATATTGACCTGATGAACAATATCGAAATTTTCGCGTTTATCCAGTTCCTTTGCTAATAGGTATGCCTTTTTATGCCAAGCGCGATAGAACCAGTAGTAGCTGGGAGGCCATATCTTACGAAGCCGTTCATGATGATTTCTGGGAACAAAATGGAATGTGATGTTACGAACAGCTTCCGGGTTTTCCTTTGAAAACCGTTCAAGACTTTCCTTAAACTCTCCTTCCTCTACAATGGCGTGAACATCATGGTGTTTGGAGATATTGTAGGCAAAATTCCAACCCATTCCGGGCTCTGAGCCTCGCGTTGGATCACAAGCATAACATCCCAAGAGAACCTTAAGTCTTTTGTGAGATTTTTTTTCCATATCATCCACTCCTTTTGCTTCCTTTATCAAGTGAATCAGCCCGTTCAGGGTTATATCATGTGTCAATGGTTGTTGTCAAACCGAAAGATAATATTGAACTTTTGACTGCCGAATATGTCTAACACATCATGTCTCAATCACCTCGTTCCCGACTTACCACGCTGTTACTTTCGCTGCTCATCTTCTGTGGCTTTGGGGGTGTGCACCGCATCTATGCCGGAAAGGTCATCACCGGTGTCATCCAATTCCTGACCGGCGGCGGATTCATCATCTGGCAGGTTATCGACATCATTCGTATCCTCTGTGGCTGCTTTGACGACAAGGAAGGGCGCATCATCTGAGCTCGGTCCCATGGCCATCGAAGATTTGAATTGCACCTGCCCGGAATGTGAACTGATGCTCTCACCGGAGGCGGAAGAATGCCCGGTATGCGGCCTGCGCTTTGCACCTCGTCAGCGCACGCTTCAACACTGGTATCTACGCAGCTGGCAGTTGTGGCGTTGCCGCTCTGTACGAGCCACGCGCCGGGAATTCTATGCATTCATCATCCCCAACATGCTGCTGATGATATGGTGGGGAAAGGAGTTGACGCGAATCCAGCAATCCGAGGCCGATATTTTCAGCTACCTGTTTATCGGTCTACTGGGGCTCTACCATCTACTATCTGTTATCCCCCTCTTTTCCCTCATCACCAGAAGATTACATGATCGTGATCTCGACTGGAGCGATTTACCCGAGGAAATCAAAGTCGCCATGGAGGACTTCTGCGACCTCTCACCGTGGACCTACCTGAGCTTTCTGGAGCCGATGCTCTGGTTGGGGCTCTCCATATATGTTCCAATCAGGGAGCTCCTCAGTGATACAACACCGGGTCCCAATCGCTTCGGACCCTCTATCCGCTACCCGCGATACAACAGCCATCTCAACTGAAAACAGAAAAACTCCCAACGGAACGAAACTCTGTCAAAACAGTTACTAATTTGTAGTTGCCATTCCGGGGGAAAGGTGATACAATTCGCGCGCACCACGGCACATGCGGTGGTGTGGTTTCGTATTTTACTCTGCTGTTTCAACCATGAGCATCCCCTTTTTCAGCAAGTTGCGCAATAGAAAAGCCCACCTGCAAACCGTCCGCACGGAATTGCAGAAGGTACGCGATGCTATAGAATCGCAGACCGGGCATTTTGCCCCCTACATGCGAAGCTATATGAACCAGGTATGCCGTAGCCGCGGCAAGATGATTCGCCCGGGTCTCGTGTTGCTGACAGCAGCTGCCACCGGTGGTATCAAAGATGAACACATCACCTTTGCCGCGCTGCTGGAAATGCTGCACATGGCCTCACTTATCCATGACGATGTGCTGGACAAGGCCGACACCCGCCGTGACGAGCCTACACCCAATGCTTTGTGGGGCAATGAATTAGCAGTTCTCCTGGGCGATTCCCTGCTGGCGCAGGCGATGGTGATGGGATCCGACATAGGAGATACCCGCTTTATCCGCCGCATGGCCATAGCCGTGCGCGACCTCTGTGAAGGTGAAGTTGAGCAATCATCCCGACTGTGGGATATGGAGATGAGTCGCGCAGACTACTATGAGCTGATTCGCAAAAAAACAGCCACACTCTTTGCCATAGCCATGAGCGGCGCCGGATATCTACAGGGGCTCGATGATGAAATGATTGAGCAGCTCAACCGCATGGGTACCCTGCTGGGAATCTCATATCAGATATATGATGATTGCCTCGACCTGACCGGCTCTGATGATACTGCCGGCAAAACGCTGGGCACCGACGCAGAAAAAGGCAAACTTACCCTTCCGGTGTTTTTCCTGATGGAATCTACCAGCGAGGACGTGGCAGAGCATGTTCGCCGCACGATCGAGAAACACGAAGAGATTGACTACTCAGCTCTTCGCCATACCGATGCCTTTGCCGAGGCCATTCGGCTGTCGGTAGATGAAGGGCTCAACCGCAACGAAGAAGCCCGCGAAGTACTGTGGATGCTACCGGAATCCCCTGCACGCGAAGCCCTTACCGAGATGACCTATCGTCTTGATGAGATGCTTCGGGATTGCCTGATCTGAAGCTCACACTTTCCATTCCACCAGCCACATGATACGCCCGGAAAAAATGGTACCCGAGGTTCCCGGCCTGGCCGATGCCGTGTGGGAAGAGGTCTGCACCGCTGCCCGAGAGGCAGCTGCAAACGAACCCAAACTTGCCGGCATGCTTGATGACGTCATCCTGAGTCGCACCTCACTGAGCAGTGCGGTAGCGGTTCGCCTGGCGCGCAAACTTTCCCGTCGCGATATGGAGCGTGATAACCTGGAGCCGCTCATCCGCACCCTGCTGAAGCAGAACCCGGTAGTCGTGGAATGCATGGCGGCAGATTTGCAAGCCGTTGTAGAGCGCGATGCTGCCTGTCATAATGCCCTGGAACCACTACTATTCTTCAAGGGATTTCACGCATTGGCCACCTATCGAGTAGCTCATCTTCTCTGGCAGCAGGAGCGCTACATGCTGGCGTTGCTGTTCCAGAGCATCAGCAGCGAGGTATTTGGGGTAGATATTCACCCGGCAGCACAGATTGGCTGCGGTATCCTGCTGGATCATGGTACCGGATTTGTCGTCGGCGAAACCGCCATCATTGAAAACAACGTCTCCATGCTGCACGAGGTTACCCTCGGCGGTACCGGCAAGGAAAAAGGAGGTGCCCGCCATCCCATCGTCCGCAGCGGGGTGCTCATCGGTGCCGGCGCCAAAGTACTGGGTCGTGTTGAGATTGGCGAAGGTGCCAAAATAGCCGCTTCATCCGTCGTATTGGAACATGTTGATGCCCATACAACTGTGGCCGGTGTACCGGCAGTTGTGGTGGGGTGCAGCGGTGAAGCCGCTCCTGCTCTCTGCATGCAGCAGAACCTCGAAATATCATGATTACCGAGCTGGATATCCACCTGCCGCTGCGCAAGGCATTGAAAGAAGAAGCCCGCCGCAAGGCTGTAGCCCAAAAACTCGGCATATCCCCCTATCGTGTACAGGGAATGCGCCTGTTAAAAGACAGCATCGATGCCCGGCGCAGACCCATTTCCAAGCAATTGCGTTTTCTTGTTTCTATAGACGAACCCCTGCCGGAAGCGCCCCTGCCCGAACGCCACTATGCCCCCCTGCCGGAGTCGGCCAGACGCGTCATCATCGTGGGAAGCGGTCCCGGCGGTCTTTTTGCCGCCCTGCGCTGTCTGGAACTGGGACTGCGCCCCATCGTGCTGGAACGCGGTAAGGACGTCTCTGCCCGCCGCTTTGACCTGCGCCCCATCAACTGTGATGGCCTCGTTGTTGAGGATTCCAACTACTGTTTTGGTGAGGGTGGTGCCGGCACCTTCTCGGACGGTAAACTCTTCACTCGTGCCACCAAACGCGGCCCGGTCATGGAGATATACGAAACCTTCGTAGCTCACGGCGCTTCCGCAGATATCCTGACAGATGCCCACCCGCACATCGGCTCCAACAAACTGCCCGACATCATCAAGGCCATGCGTAGCAGCATCCTCACCGCCGGAGGTGAGGTACACTTTCAATCACGCGTATGTGGTCTCCTCCGCTCATTGGATGGCCGCCGACTGCTGGGTGTTCGCACGGCAGATGGTCATGAATATGCCGGTGATGCCGTCATCCTGGCCACCGGTCACAGCGCCCGCGATGTTTACCGCATGCTGCATGCCGATGGTCTGCTGCTGGAGCGCAAGCCCTTTGCCGTGGGCGTTCGCATCGAACATCCGCAAGCACTCATCGACGCCGCTCAGTACCACCTGCGGCACGGCGAAAAGCGCCCTGAAGGGCTACCTGCCGCCCGCTATACCCTGGCCACCAAAATAGCTGAGCGTGGCGTACACTCCTTCTGCATGTGCCCGGGCGGCTTTATCGTCCCCTCTGCCACGGAGAATGACGAAGTGGTGGTCAACGGAATGTCCCTTTCCCGCCGCGATTCACCCTTTGCCAACTCCGGTTTTGTCGTGACCGTGGAGCCCGAAGACACCGATGCCTACCTGGCAGAGCATGGCGTACTCTCCGGCATCGCCTACCAGAAAGCGCTGGAGATAGCCACCTCCCGAGCCGGTGGCGGCATGCAGAAAGCCCCGGCACAGCGTGTGCGGGATTTCCTGGCAGGGAAAGTGTCTTCCACCCTGCCGAAGACCACCTACCACCCCGGCATCACCTCGTGGGATCTCAACGAGCTGCTTCCTCAAAGCGTCAGCACACGCATGGCCGAGGGTTTACGCTTTTTCGACACCAAATTACGCGGATTTGCCGGTGAAGACGCCCTGCTCATCGGCTGCGAGACGCGCACCAGCTCCCCCGTGCGCATCCCGCGCGACCCCTCCACCCTGCAGCATCCTCAGCTCGAGCGACTTTTCCCCTGCGGTGAAGGTGCCGGGTACGCCGGTGGTATCGTCTCCGCTGCCCTGGACGGTCGCCGCTGCGCTGAGGCGGTAGAGGCCGTTTTGCGGGGCTGATTTTCAGGAGAATTCCAAAAAATACAGTTTTTTTTCAGAATAAAGCTTGACTTCAGGCATGGGTAAGCGTATACTCCCGCCGTTCCAAGTAACACAGGGCTATGGTGTAATTGGCAACACATCGGTTTCTGGCACCGCTATTCGGGGTTCGAGTCCCTGTAGCCCTAGTCGAAAGCGTCAACCGCAAGGTTGACGCTTTTTGTGTTTACGGTGAGGCAGTATGCTCCTCTTTGACATTGCGTTCTGCGACACTTTGTTGTAGTATGGGGGCATGAGCGATTTGCAATGGAACAGTGTCACCATTGAGGAAGATGAGAAACCCCGCGTTTCCCTCGAAGAGCTGCGCGACATGGCTGCCGACCTTGACCCGGACGATTACGATGAACCGGTACAGGAGTTTCTGGAGGAGCTGATGCGCTGCGATGACCCGGCCGAACTACAACAGGCCGCCACCCTGCTGCTACAGGATGAGGTAGACCTCTCTCCTGACCTGGCCTCCATGGGGGTGGAACCCGACGAAGGGCTCATCATCCTGCTGCTGGCCATGGGAGCCGATGTCAACGCGCGCAACGCCTACGGACAGCCACCGCTTCATCTGGCGGCTCACTACGGGTATGAGAACATCGTTGACCGCCTGCTGGCCGCCGGTGCCAATCTTCGCACACGCAACATCCACGGGCGGTTTGCCTCCGAAGTAGCCGCCACTCCCGCACTGGCCGCCAAACTGGAACCTCCTTATCACCCGGAAGACGACACCCCGCTTCCCCCCGAAATCGAGGATGCAGACCTGGACCCGGAGGGTGACAACGGGCAGCACCACCACTGCACCTGCGGGCATGACCACCACCATGGGCACGACTGCGACTGCGGCGGAGAGTGCCACTGTCATCATTCGTAAATCGTAATTCGTAACTCGTAAATCAACAATGACTGATACTCCCTTTTTGGAAGATACGCTGATGCCGGCGTGGAGCCGCCTGACCCCGGAGCGCGCCCGCGTGGAAATCCCGCAGGCCATCGAGCAGGCCAAGGCCGCCATAGAGGCCATCTGTGCGGTGCAGGAACCCACCTGGGACAACACCTTTGCCGCCATGGAAGAAAGCAGCGCCGCCCTCATGCGCGGCTGGCAGCGGCTCTCGCATCTGCAATCCGTCATGGATTCCCCCGCCTGCCGCGAGGTGATGAATGAGCTGATGCCGGAGGTGGTCATGTTCTCCAGCAGCGTGACACTCAATCCCCGCCTCTACGCCGTGCTGAAGAATGCCGCTACCCAGCCCTGGGTGCAGGAGCTCTCCCCGGTGAAACAGCGCTTCATTCAGGAAACTCTGGCCGATTTCCGCGAGAGCGGTGCGGATTTGCCGGAGGAGGCCAAGAGGCGCTATGCTGAGCTGTCCACGGAGCTGGCACAGCTCTCCCAGAAGTTCGGGGAGAACGTGCTGGATTCCACCAATGCCTGGGAATACGTGACCGCCGACCCTGCTGAAATCGCCGGCCTGCCGGAATCCGCCCGCGAGACGGCGCGGCTGGATGCTCTGGCCAAGGGGCATGGCACGGAGGAAGCCCCGCAGTGGCGCTTCACGCTGCAATTCACCTCTGTCCAGCCGGTGATGACCTTTGCGGACTGCGAACCCCTGCGCGAGCGCGTCTGGCGCGCCATGGGCGCCAAGGGGACGGGAGAGTATGATAATGCCGAGCTTATCAACAAAATCCTGAGCCTGCGAGTAGAAAAGGCCGCACTGTTGGGCTACGAGCGCTATTCCGATTATGTGACCTCCCGCCGCATGGCCGGCAGCGGGACAACGGCGCTCAATTTCATCAACGACCTGCATGCCCGCGTGAAAGCCGCGTTCACGGAGGAGCAGGAGGCCATTCGCCGATTTGCCGAGGAGCAGACCGGTACCGCCATCCCCGTCATGAAACCTTGGGACATCTCCTACTGGAGCGAAAAGCGCCGCAAGGCACTCTACGATTTCGACACGGAGGAGCTGCGACCCTACTACTCCATGCAGGGCGTGCTGGACGGCATGTTCTCCATCTACGCCGGGTTATACGGCATCCGCTTCGTTCCCCGCACCACCGCTTGCGTGGCAGAGGGTGAAGCCCTGCCGGAGGGCGCGGTGGAGGTGTGGCACCCGGAGGTGCTCTTCTATGAGGTGTATGATGAGGAGAGCGACGAGCACCTCGGCTCTTTCTATGCCGACTGGTACCCGCGCGAATCCAAGCGTGCCGGGGCGTGGATGAACTGTCTCTCCACCGGGCTGCCGCCCATGAACGGCGCTCCGCGTGTGCCGCATCTTGCCCTCATGTGCGGCAACATGAGTCGTCCCGTGGGCGATAAACCCGCCCTGCTGAGCCATTATGAGGTGGAGACCGTGTTTCACGAGTTCGGCCATCTGTTGCACCAGGTGCTCAGCAATGTGGAGGTGAAGAGCCTCTCCGGCTGCAATGTGGCCTGGGATTTCGTGGAACTGCCCAGCCAGATTAACGAAAATTGGACCTGGGAGAGCGAAGCCATCGACCGCTACGCCCGTCACTGGCAAAGCGGGGAACTGATGCCCGCCGAGCTGAAATCCAAGATGCTGGCCGCGCGCAACTACGGCGCTGCCTCCTTCTTCATGCGCCAGCTCTGCTTTGGCAAGCTCGACCTGAAGCTGCACACCAACACCGCCGCCTATCTCAACCGCAATATCGAGGAAGTGGACCGCGAAATCCTGGCCGACTACCGCGTGCCGGTCACCGAGCAGACCTTCAGCATGCTGCGGGCATTCTCCCACATCTTTGACGGCGGCTATGAAGCCGGCTATTACTCCTACAAATGGGCAGAGATGCTGGAGGCTGACGCCTTCTCACGCTTTGCGAAAGAAGGCATCTTCAACCCCGCTACCGGGCGTGATTTCCGCCGCTGCATCCTTTCGCAGGGCAATTCCCGCCCCGCTGCGGAACTCTTCCGCGACTTCATGCAGCGCGACCCGGACCCCGAAGCGCTCCTGAAACGCTGCGGCATCTGCTGATACCCGGTTTCATCCTCCCCGCCCTCTCTCCGGGGCGGGGGATTTTTTCCTTCTGTACAATTTCTGATTGTTATTCAACCGGAGAACACGGTGGCAGAGTCGAACTGCTACTATGATGAACCACACCCTATGTACCCTATTGGCAGCGGCGACCGTCTGCACCGCACAGACTCAGCATTCACTCTCTACCTACCTTGATACCGCCTTCGGCTGGTTACCGGCCTCAATGCCGGAAGATGTCGTCCCGGGAAGCCTGCGCCGGGCTCTTCCCGCCGAGCACCAGCAGACACGGCGTTACCCCGGCGTGCCCACCTCCCTACTCCTGCTGGAGCAGAGCAAACGCCACGCAGCATCGACCTCTTCAGCCACCACTCGGAGGAATTGGGAGTTTTTCCCGGCCTCGCCTCAGCGATTCATGCCCTACCTCGACAGCCTATTTGTACCCGGCAACACCTGTGCCGAACCCTGCGCCTTCATTGACAGCGACCCCATCTCTACCAGCGCCCAGCGAGTCAAGACCATGCTCTCCGGCATCGGTCTGCAATACAGCGCGGTTGCCTCGTATAATTATGCCCACATAGCCCCGGCTCCCGGCAACCGACAGCGGCATTTCTCTGCCTTCAACCTTCAGGCATCCGGTAAATGGTTCCTGGCCAAGAGCCGTAATAATTCACAGGGCATTTTTCTTTCCTTTGAGGCCGACTGGGGTATCGGAGCAGACTTTTCCGAGCGGAACGGCGGTGTACAGAACAGCCTGGGTACCCTCAGCCAGCCACAGAGCAGCCTGCGCGGCGGCAACGGTGTGTTTCTTCCCGAGCTGGCACTGGGTTACAGCACGCTCAACGGCAAATGGGTCGGCATGGTCGGTACACTCGACGCCTCCAATTACCTGGATCAGAATGCCTACGCCGCATCCTGGCACGGCAACCTGACCAATTCTGCCTTCGGGAGCAACCCCTGCCTACCGTTGGAATGGGGAAACTGGGGCTACCTGACAGCCTGGCAACCTACGGATAATTTCTATGCCATGTACGCCACGACCGGTTGCAACGGTCAGATCAACCAGAATCCTTTCCGCAACATCAACAGCAATCACTGGGTACACGTGGGCGAACTCGGCTTCATCTTCGACGATTCCTGGGGAATGGGGCCCGGCACCTATCGTTTGCAATATGCTCTTACGCGCAATGACGGCGCGACCGGCGACGGTATCGCCTGCAATATCCAACAGCAACTGGGGCGCAATTCGCGGCTGGGTTTCTTCGCCCGCTGCGGTTACATGGATTCCGATGCTGCCTCAGTGACCGGAGTGCGCAGCACCGTCGCCACCGGTCTGGTGCTTCAGGCTCCCTTCACCTCTTCCGGCTGGGGCAGTCGCCACAACAACGACCAGATTGGCTTGGGATTCCTCTGGCTGCGAGCAGGCGGTTCTGAGCGACCTTACACACATCAAGATGAATATGGGCTCGAACTCAGCGCCGTGGTTCAGCTGACCCCCACCTTTTATCTGCAGCCCGACGTGCAGTATATTTTCAATCCCATCCACGCTGATTCCCGCGACAACGCCCTGGTATTCCAGTTGCAGGGTGTCTTCAGCTTCTGATACCGACGTATCCTCCTCCGGCATGGCCACCGCTCCCTCATGAGGGAGCGGTGATATTCTATCTCCTCTACGGACGCAAAAAAAGAACCGCTGCCCGTGAAGGAGCAGCGGCTCTGATGTTCAGCTTGATGAATAAACAACTTTTACTTGCGGCGACGACGGGCGGCCAGCGCAGCGAGAGCCAGCAGGCTCAGCGTGGCCGTGGTCGGCTCCGGAACGGAGGCGGTATATTCTACCACCACGTTGCCGTCAGTCAGAGTAGCAGTGCTGTTTTTGCCATTGATGATCAGTTCAAACTCGGTGGTATTATCAGCTGTGCTGCCCACATTCTTAAAGAGAACCACTTCCTCACCCTCAGCAGCATTGCCGGTGTAGCTCACCTGAATGTTGCTGCCCATGGTAAGCGCCTTGCCGTTCAGATCAATGCTACCGCCGACCATATTCAATATGGCACCGTCCTCCAGCACCAGGTCGGCATCCAGGGAGGCAACGCTGTCCAGCACAGCTTCATCTTCTGCGCTCATGGCAAATACCATGGCGATTTCCTCATTTGTGCGGCTTCCTTCCAGCGTTGCACCTTCCTTGATAATCAGCTCCGTAGCCTTCAGTACGGCATCGTCCTGCAAGCTCAGCGTGCCGTTGTGCAGGGTGATGGAACCGGCGATATCGCTGGTGCGGGAAAGGGTGATTTCTTCTGCTGTTGCCTTGCGTGCCGTCTCACCCTCTGCCGTATGAGCGGCGATAATGGCATTCAAATCCGATTCCGTTGTCTTGCCGGAGAAGATAAAGGTGCCATTCTGGCTCTTCCCCTCATAGTCTTCATTCAGGTTCAGATTACCGCCCACGGTAATGCTGTCCTTGATGGTGAACGTGCCGCCGTCCGCAGCGGAAAGCGCCAAATTGACGGTAGTCGGACTGTAGGAGGAAGTGTCCTTGGCATAGATACTGCGCAGGCGATAGGTGTCGCCTCCCTTTTCATAGTTTTTCTCAAAGACTACGGATTTGTTATCATGCAGCGCGACTCCGCCCTTGCTGAAAATGGCTCCGCCAAACGCATAGGTTGCTCCGGCGGCTTCCACCCCATTTCCGCTGAAGGTAACGTTGTCATTACCGGAAATATTGACGATGGAACCGGGGGAAATTGCATAGATAGCACCGCCGATGGCTTTCCCGTTCGCGTTGGAAGCAACATTCCCGATAAAGTTTACCTCCTTGTTTCCGGTGAAATCGAAAGACGTCCCATTAATGCCGTGAATCGCACCACCACCGGCTGCGGGGTCGTTGTAGGTGTAGGCTTTACCCTGCGCGGAGTTGTTGATGAACTCCACAGTACTGTTCTTCTGGAAATTGACATTGCCGTTGCCTTCCAGACTGATAGCCCCGCCAAAAGCAGTTGAAGCGGAAGAGTATGCCTCATTACCGCTGAAGCTGACTGTGCCTGTTGTGTTGCTGATGGTGGTAGCAGACTTGGCATGCAGTGCACCACCGCGTGCCTGCTTGCCTTCAGCCTTGTTCCCGGATACGGTGATGGAGGCATTGGCATCCCATTTCATGACCTCCGTGCCGGAGACCTGACCGATATCCACGGCACCGCCATGGGCTGTATCCTTGCTGGTGAGAGAGTTGCCGGAGATGTTGACTGCTCCGTTATTGCTCATGTTGAACGGATTAGCGCCGGTCACATAAATGGCACCGCCATACGTATTGCTATTGGAGCTTGCCGTCGTTGTGTAGTTATTATTGGTGATATCCACGCTGCCGTTGTTATTGATATTCACTCCGACAAGGTAGGAACGTATCACGCCGCCGTACATGTTTGAACCGGTGGAAACGGTGTCGTTATTGTCCAGAACAACCTTGTTATTATTGCTCATGGAAATAGTTCCCAGTCCATTTTCTTTGCCTCTGATTAACCCGGATTCTTCTGTAACAGCATTGTTATCTTTCATGCTGAATACATCCAGACCATCAAAAGAAAGGCTTTTATCCAGCCCAAGCTCATAAACAGTCGTTGTGGCATCCGTTATCGTCAGATCCTTCTTGTCAGCAGCATCCGCACTGGTGTATCCCATGGAATCAGATGTGGTGGTCATGATGCTGCCGGTAGGTGTCAGAATCGTATCTTCTGTGAGACCGGTGATTTCTGCCATGGTGACGGCAGGTATCAGGGATGCTGCCACGGTGAGCATCCGTAATACAGATAAAGGTAAGTGCAATTTCATGTTAATGTCTTTTTTTTGTTCTTTCAGGTGAAGTGTCAGGTCGTAGAGAGTGAACGACCGAGCGGAGTTTATCGCATTCCAAATGCGATGTCATATTACGCCATTCATTTACAATCAAGTATGGATATTTAGTCGATTTAATTACCACTTGCGAGGTAGCTTGATTAGCGCTCTTATTTGTTTTTAATGAGCTTTTTATGAATATTATGCTGGACATCGCATTTGGAATGCGATAAGGGCGGGGGACGGAGCTTGTATGCTATTCTTTGACGTTGCGTTTCGGGGTAGTTTGCGGTAGGACAGGCGCATGAGTGATTTACAATAGAACAGTGTGACGATTGAGGAGGACGAGAAGCCGCGCGTTTCCGTTGAGGAGCTGCGCGATATGGCGGCAGATCTTGACCCGGATGATTTTGATGAACCCGTGCAGGAGTTTCTGGAGGAGCTGATGCGCCGTGATGACCCCGCTGAGCTGCGCCGGGCCGCTACGCTGCTGTTGCAGGATGAAATAGACCTTTCCCCGGACCTGGCAGCCATGGGAGTGGAGCCGGATGAGGGGCTCATCATTCTGCTGCTGGCTGTCGGTGCAGATGTGAATGCCCGATCGAGTAGGGGGACTCTCGTCCCCCTCTCACACCACCGTACGTGCGAATTACCGCATACGGCGGTTTCCAATCAGCGTTTGAGGAGTTGATAAAACGAGATATATCCCTCTGCTCGTAGCCAAGCATTATCCATGCAGATATTCGCCGGTTCCGAGCATGCTATTCTCCACCACCTGCGCCCCATTGCCGCTATACCACTCCATAGCTTACGATTGCACCCTATACTTTCGAGGAAGCGGCGGATGCCTTTCGGGTGTTTACATTGCTTCAGGCGTAGACAGCGTAGTTTGCGGCGCGTCCATCCGTCGAGTTGTTGGCATAGCTCACTGATAGCCGCCAGCTTGAAGTAATTCGTCCACCCCCTTATCACAGGAGTGAGTTCCGCTATCACTTCGCGTAATGGCGTTGGGCGATTTCGGCGGGTTATGTGCCGCACTTTCGCTTTCAGCTTCTTCACGCTTGCCGGTGCTATTCGTAGCATGCCTCTTTTTCCTATGATGTAGCCCAGGTAGGTGCAGTTCTGCACTATATCTACCTTGCTTTTCTGCTGATTGACTTTCAGCTCCAGTTCCTCTACGGTCATGCCGTCTATCCCCGGGGCTCCCTTGTTGCTTTTCACTCTCTAGCATGCATGCTCGAGATTGTCGCCGCGCGCTATGTTCTCTAGCATGCACTCCTCATAGTTCAGTTCCTCCTTCCACGCCGCGAACGCTTGCTGCTCCCGCGTTGGAGCAGCTGTGGGATTCGCACCCTCACCGCTTCCAAGTGGGCGCACCTCCCCAGATGAGGTATCGAAGTCGTACTCCATCCGGTATAAGGTGTCTCTACTCTGCCTCTCCACGTTCATGAGTTTCAGGCTGTCCTGTGCTGTATCGGATTTCGGCCTTCCCCACCAAGGGATGAGTACTATGCCTCTGCTGACTACCTGCTTCCGGGTGTTTCTTCCCCATCACCCTTTCAGGCCTTAGCAGGTTCTCACCGAATATGATTATGCTACTTTCCTCCCGCGCCGTCTGCATCTACCTTATGGATTCTTGATGATGTATCGGATTTCGGCACATTTGGCAACCTCATCCATCCATCCGGCCTTATATGCAGTTTCTGTTCGTACAGTCGGGATTTCCCCTCGAACTTCCTTTCCCACGGTTCGTTACCTCCCCGCAGTTGCTTCGTGCCCGCCCCACAGGCACTCACCCTTGCAGGGCAAACACTCTGTGTTTGGCTAATCAGCCTTACAGCCGTCGGCTGCTTTGTTCTTCAGGTCTGGGATTCCTCATCATCGCGGCTCCGCGCGGACTTTCACCGCAGTGCGCATATCGCGTCGGTCGTACCAAAAACCGGGTCGGTGCACTGGCACCGACCCGGTTTTCGACTGAAACAAAACTATCTCAGATAACGCTCGTATACGTCATTTTCAGGCAGCGATGCCGAAATGGCGCTGGATATCCTCAAAAATACGGTCGCGGAGACGACGAGCCTTCTCGATGTTGCGAGTCTTGAGCGAGAAGCGCAGGCGCTCAGCAGTAGCATCCGGCTTGTGCACCGTCACGTGGCACCACCAGACACCGCGATTGTTCCACAGGTGGTGGTTGAGGTTATCATCGTTGATACGAAGCGCGATCTTGGTCTGTTGAGATGTCATTTGAGTAAAAATGCTTGAGAGTAAATGTGGGCTGTGTGACCCACAGGGGCATCCGCGTTCGTTTTTGGAACTACTGCGGCGCCTTTCGGTTTTCCTTGCTGAGGGAGACTACCTCCGGCGCCCTTTCGTTCAAAAAAAACAGAAAAAAATCAGTAAAGAATACCGGCCTTTTTCAGCGTGTTGTATGCACCGTTCTTGGAGATAGTGCGCAGAGCCTTGCAGGAAAGCTTCATACGGATGAAACCACCCTTGCCCCCATTGAGCTCAGGCACCCAGACGCGCTTCTCCTGAAGGTTCGGATACACGGTGCGGTTCACCACCTTCGTGACGTGACGACCGATACCGCCCTTCTTCTTGGCAAGACCGGAGCGGTGAATGCGACGGCCCTTGTGAGGCATGGCAAACGTGATATTGCAGATTCTGGACATAAGATTTTAAGGTGACGTTTTTTGTGTTGCGGAGCGGTATTATACACTATTTCCTCAACTCGTCAAGCAAAACCCCCAAAAAAATTGCTGTTTTGCGATAAACCCTCTCCCGGAGCTGATGTTGTGCAGCTACTGAGAGTACGTGATTGAGACATATGCCGATACGATTTCAGCTGTGCATGACTTGATTTTTATCAGCGACCACGGCCATGACCACGGCCACCCCCGGAGGGACGATGCCCCCCTCCGCCAAACGACCGACTGCCACCCACGCGAGACACAGAAGAACGCCCGGCACCGCTCGGGCGGCTCTGCAGACTCGGGCGCTGCTGCACGCTGACCGGACGGCTCATAGCACCCTGCGGACGACTGATATTACCCTGCGGCCCCTGCGGGCGGCTCTGCAAGCTCGGGCGCTGCTGCGCACTGACCGGACGGCTCATACCACCCTGCGGGCGACTGATATTGCCCTGCGGCCCCTGCGGGCGACTCTGCAAGCTCGGGCGCTGCTGCACACTGACCGGGCGATTCATACCACCCTGCGGGCGGCTGACATTGCCCTGCGGTCGCCCGGCGTTCCCTTGCGGGCGATGCTGTACACCACCCTGAGGCCGTCCGGCATGGTGCGATGAACCACCCGGTCGCCCGATATTCCCCTGCGGGCGATGCTGCACACCACCCTGAGGTCGCCCGGCATGGTGCGACGGAGCATTGTGCCGCCCGGCATGGTGCGAGCCACCGGGGCGGGGCGCGTTACCCGGGCGATGAATGGGGGCGTTCAGTCCACCGTGGGGACGATGGTGCGGATGATGATCTGCCGGATGGTGGCGCGGGCAGTGCGAACGGTGAATATGGGGCGGATAATGCCAGGAACCACAGTACCAGGGCGCCGGTCCCCAGGTCGGCACAAAGCAAGCAGCCGTCAATGCCCCGAAAGTAAAGATAGCAGCCCCGTAGGGGTCATATCCATACACCGGACGACCGTAGCTATAGCCGTAAATCGGGAAACCATAGGTATCATAACTTGCGGGAGTCCAGGCGGCCACATCACCATCCGGGCTGATAGACACCGCACCCGACCCACCGACGGTGACCCCACCGTGCGGTCCCACCGTCACAAAACACGAACTGAGAAGCAGCGATGAGCTGACCATCAAAGCCATGAACATGAATTTCCTTTTCATTGTATCCGAATTCGTTAAAGTTGACAGGGTGCAGTGGCACCCTCTATTCGGAGAGGCGCAGCACAGTTGGTCTTTTGTTTAAAAAAATAAACAAAAAACCACATCCATACGACCATCCGGCGTGCAGGGGTATCATGCAGCCATTCCCTGCATAGGCGGTCATGAATCCATCCATCGTCCTAAGGCGTTTAACTTTATTGCTCCGGCAATTAAAGGATGTTGCTCTGCCGATACGCCAAATGGAAATTTGCCGGGAAGTACGAAGTCAAAAGGACGATGGACAAGGTACAGAATTCCGCTCGCTCTGCTCGCATGATGAACGATGAAGGACGCTCAGCGTTGTTGAAACCATCTGCGCGCAGCGCAGCGAACTTTTCATTCGTACTTCGTCATTCGTCAATCGTACTTCCCTACAACTTCCCATCGACCGATCAATCTTTCATTGCCGGAACAATAATTCATAACTCACCTATCGCGACGAATCCTGCAAACAGAGCCGGGGCATTCGCCAATCCCCGTGTCCTGAATCTTCAAGACACGCGTACACCGGGCGCTAGGGCTGTAACAATTAGCACTTGCGAGCCGGCCTTTTTCATGCTATGCTGGCGGTATCGAGACAGAGCTGATTCCCACGCATGTGCGCACGCTACAAATCCGACGAGCAGCACCCCGCCCCCCCACGGGAAGGGCGGAGCCATCCTCGCGCACAGGCAGCTCCCCGCTCGCGGATACAGGTAGAGCGCTCCACGGCGGATGCCGCCGCCGAGTACCGCGAATACCCACCTCCGGCAGAGAGCTACCGCTACCACAGTGCACTCCCTGATGATGAGGACATCGCACACAGCGATGATGCCTTCGGCTCCCCCATCCATCCTTCGCACAGCCGCCTCGAACCTCGGGAAACAGATATCAATCCCCTGCAGGAGTTCAGCCGCCCGCCGCAGCGGGGGATGAGTTTCGGCCGTGCACTCTGGCGACTCTGCACCCTCCCCTTCCGCAGCATAGCGTTCCTGACACGGCATGCTCCCAAATTAATCGTGTGGCCGCTGCGTATCCTGATCAGCTTTGCCTTTGTCGGCGGCCTGGGAGCCGTGATTGTCGCCATCATCTTCGGCATACGCGCAGGCCGCTACGACCTGACCCAGGTTACCCGCATGCCGGAGCGCACCATCGTCCTGGATCGCAAGGGCAACGAAATCGGCACCTTGCACGGCGAGAACCGCCGCTCCATCACCAACCTGCACGAGGAAGTACCCCGCTATTTCATCGATGCCCTCATCATGCAGGAAGACCGCTCCTTCTGGAAACACGGCGGTATCGACCCGCGTGGCATGCTGCGAGCCGTCGGACAGGTATTCAAGCATGGGCGCACCACCCAGGGCGGATCTACCCTGACCATGCAGCTGGCCAAAAACACCTACAACCACCGCGAACGCAACTTCACTGCCAAGTTCACGGAAATGGCGCTTGCTCGCCGTATCGAGGCCACCTACGACAAGGAAACCATCCTCCGCTGCTACATCAACCGGGTCTTCTGGGGACACTCCTTCCTGGGGCTCAAAGCCGCCGCTTATGGCTATTTTTCCAAGCAACCCCGTGACCTGACCATCGGCGAATGCGCCATGCTCGCCGGTATCGTCTGTAATCCTAACGAGTTCTCTCCCTATCGCAGCCTCTCCTCTGCCACCATCCAGCGCAACAAGGTGCTCAAGCTGATGCACGACCACGGCCACATCACCCGCAACGAGTACAATACCGCCCTGGCTGAAGAAATTGTCACCCGCAAGCCGGAGCGCCTGGGCAACGACAACTATGCCCTGGATCTGGTGCGCGCTGAAGTCGACCATATCCTGGGGCTGCTCGATACGCGCGACCAGCGCATCAAAGACGAAATCATCTTCTCCGGCGGGCTCAGGGTGAAGACCACCCTCGATGTCGAACTGCAGGATGCCGTCATGCACGAAATCGACGCTCGACTGGTCGACATGTTTGAGAAAAATCCCCGCTATCGCCACCAGACCCGCGCCCAATTCCGAGCTCTCAAAGACTCGAAACCCAAGGAGGAAGCCGAACGCCTGCAACCCGCCTATCTCCAGGCTGCCTGCGCCATCATCGACAATGCCACCGGTGCCTTGCTGGCCGTCATCGGCGGGCGCGACAGCACTGAGTCACCGCTCAACCGCGCCCTGCAGTGCCGCCGCCAGGTTGGTTCCGTGTTCAAGCCCCTGGTCTATGGCACCTTCTTCGAGCGAGGCGGCAGCCCCAACACCCTCATCTCAGACGGTCGCATCGTTCCGGGAGAAATACGGGGCGGCAAACGCTGGAGCCCGCGCAACTCTGACGGACGCTTCGGCGGCTCCTACCCGGCCTCGTGGGGTCTGCTCAAAAGCCGCAACACCATGGCTGTGCGCGTCGGCAACCGCGCCGGGCTGGAGAACGTCATCAACACTGCCGAACACAGCGGTTTCCCCGCATTCAACCGTCCGAACGGTCCCACCATCTTCCTCGGCACCTGGGAGGCCTCGCCGCTCGAAGTCGCGTCAGCCTACACCGCTTTCGCCAACGGCGGTGTACGCCCCACCCCCTATATCATCGAGAGTATCACTGACTCAGCCGGGAGAACCGTCTGGCAAAACACCCCCTCTGCCACTCGCATCTACTCCCGCCGCACTGCCGTGGCGCTCTCCGGTATCCTCCAGCAGATTACCAAACCCGGCGGCACCGCCGGCAGCGTCCGGCGCCTCGGTTTCAAATTCCCCTGCGGCGGCAAGACCGGTACCACCAACAACTACACCAACGCGTGGTTCTGTGGCTTTACCTCCGACCTGACCGCCGCCGTCTGGGTCGGCTTCGACCGCCCCCGCACCATTGCAGACAAAGCCTACGGCGGCACCGTTGCCCTGCCCCTCTGGGTCGGAGCCATGAACTGCGCCGCTGCCCGCGGCTATGCCATGCAGGAGATTCGTACCACCCAATCCGCCGGCCGCAATTCCGGTCTGCGTCTCTGCCGCGCCTCCGGTATGCTCGCCCACTCCGGTTGCGAATACGAAAACACCGCCTACATCGAGACGATGACCGACCTCAAGCGCCCGCGCGCCTACTGCACCATCCACGCCGAACTGGCCGAAGACCCCTCGGAAGACCTGGCTGAAGACGTGGCTGATGACCCTGCCACAGCTGACGATGTGGCCGAAGATCCGGCGGCCGCTCCGGATACCCCCGCTTCCCTGCCCACCCTTCCCGCTCACGCTCCGGCACCTGCCATACCGGTTCTGCGCAATGACGACCTCGCCGAGGAAGTCTGAAAATACTGAAGTAAGATTATCGATTGTCGAATGGTAGCGGGGCTCACACACCACCGTCGGTATGCCGGTGTGAGATAGGCATCTGCAAAAAAAGGGAGGCAACAGGCCTCAGCCATGCTGCCTCCCCCACGTATCACCTTGGGAAATCTTAGCGCTCTTTACACGTGAATGGGCATGAGAACATACAGGAACTCATCGGCCACACGCATCACGCCGGGGCTGGAAGCATCAATCAGGTCGATGGCCACCTCGCTGTCGCCCACAGCCTTGAGCGGAGCCTGCACAAAGTCAGCATTGAACGCGATGGAGAGCTCACGGCCGGAGTAATCGATGGGCATCTCTTCATCAGCCTCGCCCATGTTCTTGGCGCTGGACTGTACACGCATGGCGCCCGGCACGAACTGGAAACTCACGATGTTGGACTTCTCAGAGGAGAGCAGCGATACGCGGCGTACCGTCTCGTTGAGCTCTGAAGCCGGCAGCACGATACGCTCATTGTAGCGGCTGGGAATCACCTGACGATAGTTCGGATAGTTGCCATCAATCAGCTTGGTTATCAACAGTGTATCACCGAAATCGAAAGCGGCCTGATTGGTCGTGATGCGCACCATCACATCGCCGGCATCGCCCAGCAGGCGGTGCAGCTCAGCCACAGCACGACTCGGAACATCGATGCACACATTCTGCGACTCCGGGAACTCCAACTCATTCTCGAACAGTGCCAGACGGCGGCCATCAGTAGCTACCAGCGTCAGCTTGCCATCCTGGAAGCAGGTGTATATGCCGTTGAGCACATAGCGCATCCCATCGTTAGCAATGGCGAACTCCGTATAGCGGAATCCCTTGTTGAGCATAGTCTGCGGTACCTTGAACTCGCGCACCTCGCGGAACGAGGGCAGCCCCGGGAACTCATCAGCGCTCAGGCCGTTGAGCTTGAAACGCGCACGGTTGCAGCAGATAGTGGCCACGGTGTCCCGTACCTCTACCTCCACCTCGCCATCGCGCAGTTCACGGATGATGCTCTGCAGCTTCTTGGCCGGCAGCGTAATGGCTCCTGCCTTCTCGACCATACAAGGAACCTTAGTCGAAATCGTCAGCTCCATGTTGGTCGTCATGAGCTGCAGCTCTCCATCTGCCACGGAGAGCAGCACGTTGGAGAGGATAGGCATGCTCGGACGCGTCGATACCGCACCCGTCACCTTGTTGAGCCCATCCAGAAGCACTTGTTTCGAAAGAGAGAATTTCATACGCTATCCTTTGTTGCGTTTATTTTACTCATTGCCACTCCAACTGGCAAGCTAAATTATTCATAATTACCAGATTTTCTACCAGTTTTTTAGACATCATACCACATCTTGTGTTTTTTCCACAAATCACACCGCCGGGAGTATAACTTCTCCGATGTCCTCTTCCGTTGTGTATTTAAGTTTTCCTAAGCACCCACAAGATGCCGGATGATTTACCCGATAAGCCTCCGCTCCGAGCAAAAAAACAGGGCGCACCGACTGACCCGCAGCCCGAAAGCAACGGTAGCTCGACACGGGCTGCGGAGATTCAGGATACTCAATCAGAGCATTCTCCGAATCGGGATGAGCGGCAGTGGATCCACTCGGCAAACAGGCGCAGGGCATTCCCCCGGTGGGAGATGGCATTCTTGGCATCGGCCGGGAGCTCAGCCATCGTGCAGGTATAGCCACGGGGTACAAAGAGGGGGTCATAGCCAAAGCCCTGCAATCCGCGGGGGTGCAGAGTGATGCGCCCCTCCACCGTACCGTGGAAATGAGCGATTTCACGGCCATTTTCCGCCAAGGAGAGAGCACAGACGAAACGGGCGGGGAACGGTGCCCAGCCCCGGAGCACACTCAGCTCCCGCAGCAGCTTGGCATTGTTATCGGCATCTTTGCCGTGTTCTCCGGCATAGCGGGCAGAGAGCACCCCCGGGGCGCCGTTGAGCGTATCGACACAGAGTCCCGAATCATCGGCCAGCACAAGTCCATGAAGAGCGGCTGACACCCCCTCAGCCTTGAGGCGGGCATTGGCAGCAAAGGTGTGACCGGTTTCCTCCACATCAGGAGCATCCGGGTATTCAGCCAGAGTGTGTACCTCATACTCCTCGGGGAGAATGGCGGCTATTTCCTGTGCTTTGTGGGAGTTACGCGTGGCGACGATGATGGGGATTCGTTTCATGGATGGGTTTGCGGTATGTTTTTTTACCGAGTACTCGGGTGAGGAAGAGATAGATGACGATAAAACCGAGGGTAGCAGACAGCGTATCTGCCACCACCTGCGAGAGCCACACGCCGTTCGTCCCGAAATAGCCCGGCAGTATCAGCAGACAGGGGATGAGGAAGAGGAACTGGCGAGTGATGTTGAGGAAAATACTCATCACCGGCCGCCCGATAGCCTGGAAGAAGTTGCCGATGACCACCTGAGAGCCGATGATGGGGAACACCAGCGCCATGATGCGGGTACCATTGGTGGAGATCTCGATGAGCCGCGAGGAATCACCGCCCGTATCCTTGACAAAGAGCAACACCATTTCCCGTGGGAACAGCTCCATGATACACCACCCCAGCGTCGTGATACCGGTGGCAGCCAGCATAGCGTAGAACAGCACCCGCTTCACGCGCACGAAGTTTCCCATACCCAGATTATAGCCGGCGATGGGCTGCATCCCCTGGGTGATACCCAGCACAATCATGACAAAGAAGAAAATCACGCGATTGATGATACCGAATGCTCCGGCACCCATCGGCCCCTCGCAGCTCTGCAGTGCATAGTTATACGCCACCACCACCAGACAGCCACAGGCATTCAGCAGACAGGGCGGCAGCCCCACCATGCAGATACGCCGCAGGATGGGTCCGCAGAGCTTGTAGATACCCTGCCGAAAATGCAGCACACTACTGCGCCGCAGGAAATGCGACATCACCCAGACCAGCCCCACCCCCTGCGCCAGCACGATGGACAGCCCTGCCCCGGTCATCCCCCAGCCCAGCACGTAGATGAAGAGGTGTGCACTGCTGATATTGACCACCAGCGAGATGAGCAAACTGACCATGGCCTGCTTCGGATAGCCGCTGGCACGCATCAGGTGGTTGAGGTTCATGAACATATTGGTGATCGGATATCCCAGCAGCAATACCAGCATGAAATCATACGCCGGCTCCATCGTCTGCCCGGCAATACCGAACACCGCCAGTATCTCCTCCAGCGCCACCACCGGCAGCAGCCCCAGCACCAATCCCGCGATGATGCTCACCACCAGACAATGCCCCAGGATGCGAAAAGCGCGGTCAAAATCCTGCTGTCCCAGCGAAATGGACGCCAGTGATGAACAGCCGAGCCCTATCATCGACCCCACCGCCACCATCAGATTGGTGATGGGAAAGGCCAGTGCCATCGCCGCTATGGCGTAGGGGCCGCAGCACTGCCCGATGTACATGGCATCCACCAGATTATACACCGACATCGCCGCCATCCCGACTATCGCCGGCAGGGAATACTGCGCCAGCAGCCGAGCTATCGGCTTGCTCTCCAGTTCCACCAGCTTTGCATCCTTATGCATACATGCCACCTTACCCCTAACTGCCCTTCTTGTCAAGCTCCACGAGTGCAGATTGAAGGGGAAGTACGAATTGCCATGACTGCTGCGAGACCGGTCACGCCGGTGCGCTTGTCGCAGCCATGCTGCCGGCACGACATTTTCACTTCTTCTTCAGCTCCTGAATCTCCTCACTGCCTCGGCGGCGGATGCGCTGGGGTCCGAGGCGCTTGAGGCGAAGCTTGGCGCGGATGCGGCGGCCGCGCTTGTCGCGCATCTTGCTGCGGATACGAATCGTGCGGAAGTGTTTTTTGTCCAGCTCATGCCCCTGGCCGGCAGATGAGGGAGTGGTCACAGCCTGCACATCGCGGCGGATTTCACGGAGGGCAGTGATGAAAGGATCCTCGGGCTCCTGCGGCTCAGGCGTGGTGGCGGCACCATCAGCCGGGGTATCGCCGCCGTTTTCTGCCGGGGCAGAATCAGCATCAGGATTGATAGGTTCGACCGGGTCATCCATACGGGCGGCATCGCGCTCGGTGATGATACGATCCATCTCAGGGTCTTTCTTGCGCAGCTCGTTGGCCTCATCGTGCGGGTTGACGGTCTCAATGAGGTCTTCGCCGGGTTTGCTGGCGTTGTCCGGGTGGTTACGGAGGTAGGATTCGAACTCGGGGTCGGGCTCAGCGCCGTTAGCGATAGAGCGGTCATAGGCGCGGGCGGCATCGGGTATCTTCTTGAGCTCGGCGTACAGGCGAGCCATGTTGTAATGGGCATCACCCAGGGTCGGCTTGAGCTTGACAGCCGCGGCGAAATGCTTGAGAGCCGGTTCATACTCGCCATTGATGGCCTCGATGTTAGCCAGGTAGAAGAAGGCCTCGGCGTTACCGGGGTCGAGCTCGACGGTGCGTGCAAACATCACGCGGGCAGGATCCATATCGTCGAGGCGATAGTGGCAGATACCGGCCAGGTAATACGAGATGGCCAGGTCGGGCGCCAGACGGGACGCGCGATTGAAGTACTCGATAGCCTCTTCGCACTTGTTGCGGTAGAGGAGGATGGTACCGAGGTTGACTAGGCCGGCCACATGGTCGGGATTCGAGTCGTAGAGGGTACGGTAGAGCTGCTCGGCGGCAGTATAGCGCCCCTTGGCGAAAGCCTTGGAGGCGAGGTTGGCGAGGGCTTCTGTCTCCAGCCCTTCTCGCACGGCCTCAGCGGCCTCGGCAGCACCCTGCTGAGTACCTGCCACACTGCTCTGCACAGCTTCCATGACGCGCTTTTCTGCGTCGGTGAGTTCGAGGCTGCTCTCTTCGTCCAGCTTATGCAGGGCGTTCAGGGTAGCAGGGTCCTGGTTCTTGATCTGCTTGTAGGTCTCGATGAGCAGCTTGCGCCCCTCCTCCTGCATGGCGATGGTACGTTTCTGCTTGGCAATGACGTCGCGCAGCAGCTTGTTTTCCTCTGCCAGAGCGGGGTCAATGGTGGGCTTGTCCGCCTGAGCCTGCAGCTCGGCCTCGAGGTTGTTGAGGCGCTCCGTCAGGTCAGACACGCGGCGGCGGTAGCCCATGTTCTCCTCGTAGATACCGCTCATTTCATCGCGCAGGCGTTCGGCCTCGCCGCGGGCTTCCTCCAGCTGCTGATTGAGCACCGATTGCTGATCGCCGGCACCGGCCATCTGAGCCTCAAGATCAGCCACACGCGCCATGGCATCCTTGAGCTGGCGATCCAGTGTCAGGTTCTGGTCGAGCAGAGCCTTGGTTTTCTCCGGGCTGTTGAGCTCCACGATGGCACGCAGCTGCTCGTTTTCGGCCTTGAGGGCATCGCGCTCACGGGTCACACGAGCCAGCTCTTCCTGGGTGGCGGCCAGAGTTGTCTCCAGCTCAGCCACGCGCGATTCAGCCTGCCGGCGCGCCTCCTCAGAGGCGCGGTACTTGGCCTCCATATCTGCCAACTGCTGCGAAAGCGAGTCGACCACGCGGTTACCGGCGGCACGCTCTGCTGAGATCTGCTGCTGCAGGCTCTCGTAGCGCTCCTTGTACATCTTCTGTTCCGTTTGCGCGACGATAAGCTTCTTCTGCACATCCTCGAACTTGGTATTGAGCTCCTTATAGGCGGCGGCCATGCGGCGGCACTCCTCCTGGGCAAGCGCAAGGGCGTTGTAGAGTTGCTTGTCGGTGCTGTCGTAATCCGGCAGCTCCACGGGGCGGTATGTCGAGACGCCGGAATCGGTTCCGACGGGTGTCGGGTTCACCGGCTGCGGCACCAGGGTGGTACGCGGTCCCTCCATGGAAATCGGGCGTCCGGGCTGTCTGCCCGTCGGGATGGGTGCATCCTTCGCCTTCTGGCGGTAGGTCGCCATGTTTTCTGCCAGAGTCCGGCGGCGCATGGCCACCATATTGCTCTTCCAGTCCGGGTAGTCCTTGACGATACCGGCGAGTACCTTCTCTGCCTGCTGACCACGCTTGATAGCGGCGTTGTAATTCTGCTGCTGAGCCAGCTGCTCTGACTCGCGGCAGAGCCTGTATGCAGTCAGGTAGATTTCGGCCGGATCCATCGCTGCAGCCCGCACTGCCGCCGGCGAGGCCGGTTGCAGGCTCTGAGCGCACAGCGGCGCCGCCCACACACTCAACGCGAGGGCACAAATGGCGGCAGCAGTACTGGCTCGGCAGGCAGACATCGTTCAGAATCGCTACCCATATTACCTGTTTCGAGCCCCAATGCAAGTTAGAATCGTGTCAGAAGCAGAATCATACACGCGCCGCTGCGTTCTTCGTAGCTGTACTGAAATCCGACTACGCCCATATTCAGCCCTGCAATATGCTATCATAACAGCAATAAGATTAAATTTCCCGCAAATCGGGAGTAGCATTCCCGATTTGCGGGAAATTTAACTTGACTCATTGACTATTATATGAAAAAATACCCCCATGAATACAGAGGGAAGCGGGTGGTACAAGGAACGAAGCATGGAAAAAAAGCTGCGGGAACTGAGCCGAAGCTTTGCCTGTATCATGCTGACCGGAGCCAGACAGGTGGGTAAATCCACGCTGTTGAAGCGTATCATGCCGGACGGGATGCGCTACGTGACTCTGGATGACCCGGAAATGGCCGACTACGCCAGGCGTGATCCCATAGGGTTCGTGAATGAGATGGGTAGTCCGCTCTGCATCGACGAGGTGCAATACGCCCCGGGAATTCTGCGAGCCATCAAAATCAAGGTGGATGAAGCCAACCAGAGCCCCGGGATGTACTGGCTGACCGGTTCGCAGCGTTTTGAAATGATGAAGGGGGTAACGGAGAGCCTCGCCGGTCGGGTGGCAATTGTGGATTTGTACAGCCTGTCGCAGAGAGAGGTATGCGGCGGAATACTCTGCCACGAAGCTTTTGAGCCGGAACGCTGCCGGGAATTGGTGCAGAGTGCCAATCTGTGTAACCTGTCAGCATTGTTTGAGCGCATCTGGCGCGGCGGGTACCCCCTGCCGGTGATGCGCTCCGAAATGAGTGCTGACGATTATTTCCGCTCCTATGTTCAGACCTACGTGGAGCGGGATGTGCAGGCTCTGTCGCAAGTGGGCAATCAGGCTTCTTTCATACGACTGATGCGCTCTGCCGCCATGCGTACAGGGCAGCAGCTGGTATACAGCGATTTGGCTCGCGATGCTGAGGTCTCCCCCAAAACAGCAGCGGCCTGGGTCAGCATCTTGCAGGCTTCCGGCATCATTTCCTTGCTGGAGCCGTACCATGTCAACACCACCAAACGCCTGGCAAAAACCCCCAAGCTGTATTTCATGGATACAGGGCTCTGCTGCTGGCTGGCCGGGTGGAATAATGCCGAACAACTCAAAAAAAGCATGTTCTCCGGTGCTATTCTGGAAACCTGGGTCTATGGCCAGTTGGTACGTAGTTTTGCCAATGCCGGTAAACGGCCTTCTCTCTATTATTACAGAGACCGTGATGGGGCTGAGATTGACTTCATCTGCCTGATGAACGGATGTCTGTACCCCATGGAGGTCAAACGCAGCAGTAGTCCTTCTACCGCTGACCTCAAGGCCGCCTCGCGCATCCCCACAGGAGGCATGTATCAGGTAAAACCTGGTATTGTCTTCTGCACTGCTGAAAAACCTGTTCCTATGCCTTTCGGTGCTTTCGGTTTCCCCATTCAGGCTCTTTAAATAGCTTATTATTATTTATTAACATCAAATTTCCCGCAAATCGGGAATAACACTCCCGATTTGCGGGAAATTGAAGTTTAAACATTGGTGCTCTATGTATTAAAACAGCCTGAAAAATCACTCAGCAGCCTTTCTTGAGCCAGACGAGCAGCAGGGCGATATCCGCCGGGGTGATACCGGGGATGCGGGAAGCCTGACCGATGGTGGCGGGGCGCACCTTGCTGAGCCGGATGCGAGCCTCGGTTTTCATGGCGGGGATAGCATCGTAGTCGATATGCGGGGGGATTTTCTTATCCTCCTGGCGCTGCATGCGGGCAGCGGTGTTGCGCATGCGCTCAATGTGGCCGGCATAGGCGATTTCCGTGGCGATGGGCTCCCAGAGTTCATCCGGGTAGAGCGTTTTCAGCTCCGGCGGGAGGGTCTGCCACTCATTCCCCTGGCGCCGCAGCCAGAGATCCAGGCTGATGCCGTCCACCTTCAGCTCTGCCCGGGCGCGCTCGATACCCTCATCAATGGCTTTCTGCCGTGCGGCGGCCTCTGCTCCCTGCTGCTCATCCACCAGCCCGATGGCGGCGGCGAGGGGGGTGAGGCGCAAATCGGCATTATCGTGCCGCAGCAGCAGGCGCATCTCTGCCCGGCTGGTAAACATGCGGTAGGGCTCATCCGTGCCGCGGGTCACGAGGTCATCCACCATCACACCCAGATAGGACTGGTCGCGGCGCAGGATGAGCGGCTCATCCCCCCGCAGCGCCAGCATGGCGTTGGCACCTGCCAGCAGTCCCTGCCCGGCGGCTTCCTCGTAGCCGCTGGTACCGTTAATCTGCCCGGCAAAGTAGAGTCCGCGCACGCGTTTGGTTTCCAGGGTGGGGTGCAGCTCTGTGGGGGGCACATAGTCATACTCCACGGCGTAGCCGGGGCGGATGAGTTCCGCTTTTTCCAGTCCGGGGATGCTGTTGACGATGGCCTGCTGCACAAAGAAAGGGAGACTGGAGGAAAGGCCGTTGAGGTAGTATTCATCCGTGCTGCGTCCCTCCGGCTCGATGAACACCTGGTGGCGTTCCTTGTCGGCAAAGCGCACCACTTTGTCCTCAATGCTGGGGCAGTAGCGCGGGCCCGCTCCCTCAATCACGCCGCCGAAAAGCGGGCTGTGCTGCAGGTTGGCGCGAATGGTATCGTGCGTGCCGAGGTGGGTGTAGGTGATACCGCAGGGCATCTGCCGCAGCTCAAAATCCGGCTCTGCCCAGTGGTTGAGGGTGCAGTGCGGCTCTGCATCGCGGCGCAACAGGCGGCGGCTGCGGTTGCTGAACAGCGGCGGCGGCTCATCCCCCGGCTGCATCTCCAGCGCGGCAAAATCAATGGTGCTGCCCTTCACACGGGGGGAGGTTCCGGTCTTGAACCGCGCCAGCGGGAAACCCAGTTTCTCCAGCGAGGCGGAAATACCGCTGGGAGCGCAGCCCAGCCGCCCGCCCGGCAGGTGGTCCATGCCCACATGCAGCAGCCCGCGCATGAAGGTGCCGCTGCACAGCACCACGCTACGCCCGCTGAACCTCTGCCCCCAGGTGGTGGTCACACCGACTACGCGGCCGTCCTCCACCACAATCTCGCCCACATCGCCCTGGAAAAGCTGCACACCCGGGGCCGTCTCCATGACCCACTTCATGCGCGCGCGGTAGGCCAGCTTGTCTGCCTGGGCGCGGGGGGAGCGCACGCTGGGACCCTTGGAGGCATTGAGCATGCGGTACTGGATGGCCGTGGCATCCGTGTTGAGCCCCATGGCACCGCCCAGGGCATCAATTTCGCGGACGATATGCCCCTTGGCAAGCCCGCCGATGGAGGGGTTGCAGCTCATCTGGCCGATGGTGTCCAGATTGTGGGTGATAAACGCGACTGTACCACCCAGCCGCGCCGCAGCCAGAGCCGCCTCGATACCGGCATGCCCGCCGCCGATGACGAGTACATCAAACTCTGTGGGAATACGGAACATGGGCTATCAGGCAGTGAGCAGGACTATCAGCTTGTGCAGCACATCGCGCGCGTCTGCCTGGCTCGACACCAGCTGACGGTCAGCACGGGCGCAGGCCTGCAGATCGCGGCGCGCCTTTTTCAGCGTAAGCTTGCCGCAGGAGCGAGCCGCATTGAACAACCCATAGCAGCTGGGCGTACCGTCTTTCTTGAGCGGCAGCAGCTTGCGCCCCTCGGGCGGCAGTTGGTTGAGAGCTGCCTCAAACGCACGATAGTTACCGATATCGGGATGATACGTATCCATCAGCAGCCGGGCGCAGAAGCGATTGCGCACCGTGGGAACGATGGCGGCGCGCATGATGCTCACCGGCTGCTCTCCGTCCTCCAGCTGCTCGTTGACCAGTCGCACCGCCTGCCGACAGCTGCCGTTCTCAATCGCCCGCGATATCTCAAAAATCACCCCATTGCGCGATACGGCCACCATCAGCTCTATATCCTCTACCGCCACCCGACGTCGCTCAGGCCCCAGGTAGACATCCAGCTTGGCGAGCTCGTTGGCTATCTGGCGTGTACTCTCGTTGACCCGGTGTACGAACAAGTCAAGCGCCGCGTTGTCAAAGGTGATGCCATAGGGCTTTGCCATGCGCAGCGTCAGCGCACTGAGCTCTGATTCCCACCCCGGTTTGGTGATGTCAATCTTCGAAAACTCCCTCACCTCAGCCAGCGTACCCAGCTTCTTGAAGAAGGTACGCCGCTTATCCATCTCGCCGGCACTCAGAACAAAATATGTGTCGAAAGGCAAGTTCTGCAGCGCCTCATTCAGCTCATCGAGCCCTTGCTGCACCGCCTCGCTGCGTGTCCCCTGCGGCGTGTCCCCCATGAAATTAGCGGCTTTTAGCCAGATGACCTTGCGACCACCGAACATATTCACCATCATGAGCCCCGACACCACACGACGGAGGGTATCCTGCGCCTCATCGACCGTAGCGACGGTGCCGTCGATGATTTCGTTGCCCCAACCGTCTGTTCCCTCGGTCAGCTCATCAAAACACTTCTGCGCCGCCGAGGCAGCCGCCCCTTCGTCGCTCCCGAAAAACACATAGCTGAACACATCGCCCGGCACGCGACCATTACACCAGATTTTACCCTGTGAGTCAAAGCTTTTACCACCGCGCGCCGATAATTTACCTTGTCATGCAGCTGCCGCCGTGGTAGCATCACCCCACCATGGAATTACCACCGGGCTGCAGATGGTTGCGCGAACTCCATTCCCGTCATTTCGAACAGATGGCGGTGCTGGAGGAGAGCTACTATTCCCCGGAATTCATCACACCCGCTGCGGAATCGCAACGCTGGTACGACACCTACCCCTACACCACGGTCGTGGCTGCTGCCGGTGACGGAATTGCCGGATTCGTGAATCTCTTCCCGGTGAAACAGGCCGTATTTGATGCACTGCTGGCCGGGCAATACAATGACCACGACATGACAACAGAGGCCGTGGTGGACTTATCCCGCCACAACGGGGAAACGCTGGAGATGTTTCTGAGCTGTATCGTCGTGGCACGGCCTTTCCGGGGCAGCGGGCTGGTGCAGGCGCTGCTGCAGGAAGCAGTACGCCCCTATCTTCCCTATCTGGATTGCTGCAACCGTATCATCACCGACAACATCACCCCCGACGGCGAGCGCTTCTCCCAACGCTACGGCTTCCGCTGCATCGGCAGCTCCACCCACTCAAGCCGCCTCTATATCCAGCCCTTTGCCGACTTTGTTCGGAAAGTGAGCTCCGCACAAAATGCCGCGCGCGGTTAAGACTATTTATTCCGAACTTATTCCGAACTGAGCCGGTCAGTTTTCATCCGGAAGTACCGCACGTGCCATTTCCCGTTTTTTCTGGCACCTTCACGATGCAGGACACCCTTTTTCTTCAATTCGGCAAGATATTTTTCAATTTGTCGAGCTGACATACCGCACTTTTCAGCAATTTGTTTTGCAGAAACGGAAGAATCTTCTTCAATGCATTGAAGAATGGTCAGCTCAAGCTCGTATCCCCTGGTCGGAATATGCTGCACCCATTTATTGTCGGATGCTGTTCACTTATCCAATCATCGGCGTAAACCGCTTACTTTTAATCCGTCATTCGTCAATCCACGCACCCTGAATCTCCGGAGCACGTGTGGCTGTCCCTGAGGCAGGGCTTTTTACGCTTGCGGGGGCGGGGAAGATAGAGTATGATACGAGCAGGAGGGATGAATCCATGGCAGAAGAACAGCAACAACCGGTCAGTGTAGCAGAGTTCACAACGATAGAGGCCATTTTCGTACGGCAGCGCAACTGCCTGCTGCTGCGGGGTGATATGTCCCCGCTCTATGTCGACTACTATCTGCACCTCATGCAGCACGGTATGCGGAATGGCGAGTGCGAAGACTCCGTGGTGAAGAAGCTGCTGGCCTATTTCACCCTGCACCTCGTCTCGCGTCCCTGGCAAGAGTACCACGCCTGGACTCTCAATACCCATACCCCCAGCCTGGCCAACTACTTCGTGTCCGGTTCATCGGTGGATGAAGAGGTCGTCTGCCGCGCCTTTACGGAAGGGGTACGCCGCCCGGACACCAACATGCTCTTCGCGCAGAATCTGCGCCACAACAAGGAGCCCCAGACCTCAGTCATCACACTGGGAGACGGCTCGGTCGAGTCGTGGATTGAGGCCTACTACCGCCAGAGCGAGCAGCGCATGGCCCGCGCGTTCGACCTGGGCGGTGATCACTTCGCCTTGCTGGCTGCCCAGCCGGGCGCCGACCACGACTGGTTGGAGGCTCTCAGCCTGGAGGATATCCTCCGCCTCGACGAAACTGAGCAGACGAAGGTGCTGGAGACGCGGCGCTTCTACTTCCGCTGCGGCTGCACGGTGGAGAAGATACTGCCTGTTGTCCGCGCGATGCAGCATGACTTCGCTGATCAGCTCTCGGAGCAGGGTTATGTAGAGGCCTCATGCCCACGCTGCGGAGCCGCCTATCGGCTGACGAGCGAGATGCTGCGCAAGCCCGATGACGCCTCCTGAACCGCCTGTTTCCCATGAGATACCACCGTACCCTGCTGCTGACGACGATGCTGACGGCACTCTGCGCCTGCCAGTCAGTACGCACGGTGTACGATGCCAACGGGCAGGCGGTGAAGGAAACGGACGGCGCCACGATTTCTGACCTCAATTCGCGTTTCGAAAAAGAGTTTCAGTCATCGTTCTCAGAGCGGAAGACCGACAGCGGCGTGCCCCAGACCTCATCGAACAAGGTCAGCTCGTTCCAGAAATACCTCGATGAGTCGCGCAAAATCGACAGCGAGTACCGCACCCGCAGCTACGATGGCCTCAAGCGCGATGACTCGCGCTCGGTGGCCTACGCCGGAGCCTCGGCTGATACCCGCTACGCCCGCGATAACGACCGCCGCGAAAAAGACTCCACCATCGCCTACGGCAGCGATATGCGCCCGGATTTCATGAACGAAACCCATGGTATCAGCCATGCCCACCGCTACGGCTCCGACCACACCCAGCGCTCCTCGATGGATGGGCTGGCGGCGCCCGGATACCGTGGCACGGTCTACGACACCTCTGCCGACAGCGGTTACAACCGCAACAACCCTGATTGGTACGTGGAAGACCGCCGCGAGAAGACCCCCCAACCCACCATCACCGGCTACCGCGAATACTACCGCAAGACCATCATGGACACACGCTCCCTGCTGGGTCGCGATAAAAAAGCCGACGAATAACAACGCTGCTTCTGCCGGCCATGTCCCGTTTCTGCCTCAGCTACCTCTTCCCCGCGCTTCTTCTCACCCTGTGGGGCGGGGCAATGGCGGCTCCGGGGACGATTGACTTCACTGTTCCCGAACCGGCAGCGGCCGCTCACATCATGCGGGTAGAGCTGCAGCCACCCCACGGCAGCCGACTCAGCCCCGATATCGAGCAGGCCGCCCACCGTGGTATCCTGGAGCGCTGCCGCCTGCTCCGGCCAGAGCAGGACGTGCTCCCGCGCCTGACCCGCCGAGCCGGAGCTGTCTATCTACAGCTCTACACGCCTCTCTCTGCCCCAGCCGGCAGCAGGATAGATGACCACCTGCAACTCTGCCTCAACTACACACCCCGCACGGTATTCCTGCGGGTGCATCCGCAGAGTGAGCAGCTCCTGAGGCGCGGGGATATCCACGATATCATCGCCCGCTATGAGCAGGAGATGACGACCTGGATGGAAAGCCCCCGCACCACCCCGCCACCTGCCCCAGCTCCCCTGCCCCACAGCGGCGAGACCGCCGGCTACATGCTGGTCGAGTATCCGCGCCTGACAGAAGATGGCACACACTGCTACGACTACCTCATCGTCCGCCAGCCTGAGGCAGCACGGACAGAGGGCCAGCTGGTGACCAACCACGATATCAGCGAATGCCGCACCGTGGCTCCCCCGGCGAGCGGCACACCCCGGCACCCGGGGCTGGAGATACGCCTGCACCGGCAAGCTGCCGAGCGTTTCACCGCCCTGACCCGCAGCATCGCTGCCGACAAAGGACACCTGGTCGTGGTGGCTGACGGTAGTGTCCTGTGCTATCTCGCCATCCCGGTGGAGCTGGGAAGCCGCTTCCGGCTGTATGACAGCTCCCTGCCCACCCTGCATGCGGCTCTGCTACCGCCGCTTCCCTGCCGGGTCAGACTGGTGGCGCAGCCCATCACTCGATGAGGCGGCGATATCAGGGCAGCAGATACGGCAGTGGGTCAATACCCAGCACCAGCTTGACCGCCAGGTAGAGCACACACACCAGCAGAGCCGTGCCCACCAGGGCGCGGAGTATTCTGGTGAAAATCCAGAGTGCGACCAGCAGCACGATGAGGCCGATAGCTATCTCAGTGTTGTACTCACCGCTCAGCAGTGAGCTCAGCTCAGCCTGTTGATACCAGCTGAGCAGGGTGGGGAGGGTCTCTGTAAACCAGTTCATGGGTGGTATGCTCGCTGCCATCCCGGGCAGCCGTTTTGGGGACTCTATTAAATCGACATATTGGAATTGCTCATAAAGTACAACGTAACATAGACGATGGACAAGGTCAGAATTTCGCTCGCATTTGCCCGCATGCAAATGCTTTGCACCAGCCCTTTGTCCTGCTGCGAGCCAGAGGCTCGCCGATCTTTTCCTTCGTCCATTGTTCTTCGTCCTTTGTCCTTTAAATTTCTATTTACCGCGCTAATCAGCCCCTTTTAGAAATTCCCTTTATTCCGTTTCGTCGAACACAAGCGTACGCGTCCACCCATCGCGGGGGGTGGAGGTATTGGGGAAAATCGCCCGCGCCACGTCGCGGTATGCTTTCGGATTCGGCAGTGAGGGGCTATAGTGTGTCAGCCAGAGCTCGCGCACCCCGCCGGCATCTGCCGCCAGCCGCGCGGCCTCGCTGAAGAGCATGTGCCGATTCTCCAGTGCCTTGGGCAGCATCTCGTCCTCGCCGTACATACCCTCGCAGATAAACAGGTCAGAATCCGCCGCTGCGGCAGCTATGGCGGGAATGGGGCGGGTATCGGTGCAGTAGGTGAGCTTGAGCCCGCGCCGAGGCGGCCCCAGCACCATATCCGGTGTGTAGCAGCTGCCCTCGTGCTCGATGCTCTCCCCCTTCTGCAGGCGGTTCCAATACGGCAGCGGTATACCCAGCTCACGCGCCCGGGCCGCATCGAAACGCCCGGCTCGCGGCAGGCTGATGCTGTAGCCATAGCAGGGTACCCCGTGGTTGACCCGGAAGGCGCGGATATCACACTCGAGAAAATACATCAGCTCGTCCTCCGTCTCCAGCTCGCTGACACGAATCTCAAACGGCAGATTGGGAGCGATGGTACGCAGTGCACCCACCACACGCTCCGTGCCCACCGGCCCCACGATGGAGAGCTCCTCTGTGCGGCCCTGATTCCCCATCGTCAGCAGCAGCCCGGGCAAGCCGGAGATATGGTCGGCATGCAGATGGGTGAACAATATCTTATCCACCGGTTTGAGGGTCACTCCCGCCCGCTGGGCCGCAATCTGTGTGCCCTCACCGCAATCAATCAATACGGCATGACCCTTGTAGCGCACCATCAGCGAGGTGAGCCAGCGATTCATCAGCGGCAGTGTGCCGCCGGTTCCCAGCAGACATATATCCAGCACGAGCGCCAGTGTCTCACAGACAAACCCTTGTTGTCAAGACTAAACCCCCGGAAATGCAGAATGCAGAATGCAGATTTCAGATTGCAGAACCCAGGAAATGCAGAATTGAGAATTCAGATTGCAGAATGAGGAGCTTCGCCGTGACAAGGTGGCTGCCTCAGCAGCAGAGTCACATCGCTACGATTATACCGCCCATTCACACGGGCTCAAATTCGTGCGGGCAACGCCCGCGAAACTTGTCATTCTGCAATCTGCATTCCCTGGTGGCGGTGGAGGAACATCAGGCAGCCGCAGGCTGCGGAACTTTTTCATTCTGCAATCTTCATTCTGCATTCCCTAGACTTTCAGCCAGGCTTTGTGGCGATGGAGAAACAGGAGGAAGAGCCAGAGGAGCAGCAGGCTCAGGGCGGCATGCACCGGAGCAGCGGCTTCGCCGGCCTGCCCCGCAAGTCCATATACCAGAGGATGCGCCACCCCCCACCAGAGACTATAGCCGTCCGGTCCGTGAATCTCGGTCAGCAGATAGGCAGCCAGGGCATTGCAACCGATGACCTGCAACGGGTAGGCCAGGCGGCTCATACGCCGGCCGCAGCAGTCAAACAACAGGTGAAACGCTGCCAGCAGCAGAATGCACCATCCCCCGCTCCACAGCACGGCAGTGGTGGTGTAGATGTGTTTGATGAGCGGGGTATCAGCCTCCAGCAGGCAGGCTGCCACCAGACAGCCGCCACCGCAAAGCCCCAGCAAACCGACTGTTCGCACGCCACGGTACGTGCGTATCAGCTCGCCACTGATGCTGCCCATCAGGGTCAACGCCCCGAAGGAGAGGGAGGTCAGAATCCAGCTGTAGGGGGTGCCATCCTGCCAGGAGCCCTGCAAGGCATGATCCACCCATATAGCCAGGTTATTGTCTGCCAGGAACAGCCCGGCGGGCTGCCCGGCGTAGGGCACGAAGCGAAGCAGCGCCCAATAGCTCACCAGGCAGAGCCCACAGACCACCAGCTGCCCCCGCAGGCGGGCATACATCAACACTACTGCAGCGATGAGGTACCCCTCGGCTATCGCCTGCAACGTGTTGCAGAAGAGGCTCATCTGGCCGGGGCAGGCACTCGCCAGCCTGCCCTGCACCAGCATACCCAGCAGAAACAGCAACACCACACGCCGCAGCACGCGCAGTGCCGTCGTGCGCCGCCAGTGCTCACCGCCTCCGGTGCGATACTTGGCAAAGGCGAAGGGCATACTCGCCCCGGTGATGAAGATGAACAGCGGCATGACCAGATCCCAGCAGGTGAAGCTGCCGCCCCACTCTGCATGCCGAAACTGCTGCATGAGCCAATCAGGTGCGCCACCCATGTAGTCCAGCAGGAGACCCAACACGCTCGCACCGCCGCATAGCACCAGCATATCGGCACCACGCAACGCATCGATGCTTGTGATTCGCTCTGACATATCCCGCCGATTGAAAAGCTCCTTCCGATGCCTGCGCACGAAAGGAGCTGATGATGAATCGATCGTTGTTGCTACCTCTTTATTTCATGCTGCACACACCCTCCATGGCCACCACATCGAAGGGCTGCAGAGTGATTTCGAGCGGGGTATCCACATCGATATCCGTATCCATGATGGGGAGGCGTGTCTGGTCAGCGAAGCTGCTGCGCAGGCGTACGCTGCCCGTCACGCCGGGCGGTACATCCAGGATGCTGCGCAGCGTGCCCTTGAGGGTCTTCACATGCTTGGAAGAATTGCGCAGGGAGAGCGTGCATTTATTCATGTTCCAGGAGGCCCAGCCGTAGATATCGCCATCCTGCTTCTTCTTGTCCCAGGGATTGCCGCCCACCCAGTGGGTGTCTGCCAGCACATCGGCATTGCGACGCACCCAGGCGATGCAGCTTGCCAGCTCATCCCACAGCCGGCCATCCTCCTGAGCCAGGATGACAGAGTCGGCGTACACCTCCTGCAGGCCGGAGCCGCAAGTGAAGGCCGTGCGCATCTCCTTGACGCAGTTGGCGGGGTCCTTGCTCATGACGCGGGGCGGACCGTTGTGCGTAATGATGGTGCCGTGGGTCATGATGGCGTTGATGGGGCAGAGCGGTGCCCCCTCGACAAATACCTCGTGCACGAGGCGGTCGCGGTAGGTAATCCAGCGGTCGCGGGCATCGCCCATGTTGCCGACCTGGTCGAAGTCGTTCTCCTGGCGCCAGATGGAGTCAGCATGAAGGAACCAGAACGGACTGGCCCAGGTACCCACCGTGGTGTTGAGGTAGATATCCGGCCGAGCCTCACGCAGGGCAGCCAGCACACGCAGGATACCCTCTGCGTCCTCCAGCGCACCCGGTCCCTTGGCGTGGAACTTGGTCGAGATGCCGTCGAACTTGAAGTAGCGCATGTCGTAGTTCTTCACCATGTCCTTGCAGCGCCCCACAAAGGCGTCGAAATACACCGGGTTGGAGAGCTCAAAGTTGGCGATGCGGTTGTGCGGGTGGGTCTTATTCCAATAGGCGATACGCATGCTCTTGGACGCACCATAGCCACCCACGGGACCCAGCCATGTGCCAAGGCCGCAATCCATCGCGGTGGCCACCTTGTTGATTTCCGCAAAGCCGTTGGGGAACCCGATATGGAAGCCCCAGAGGCTGTTGAAATCATCCCAGCCATCATCTATCATGTACGCGTCAATCTTCACACCGCGCTTGTCGAACAGCTCGCGCTTCCAGGTCTTGATGACATCCAGTGAGATTTTTTCCGTGGTACGCTTGAGCGGATCCTTGAAGTCGTGGCGAGTGATACCGATTTCATACCAGTCGTTGTAGTGCACCATGGTGCGATAGGGCACGGGCTTCTCGCGCTCCAGATAGGCAAGCAGCGAGCGGCGCTGCTGACCGGGCGCAAACAGACCCATCACCGAGCTCACCTTCCAGGGTGTACCAGGGTTGAGATTCGTCTTGCGAATCCAGGTACCCTTCACCAGATCCTCCGGCACAGCCGCCGTCTCCTCTTCCGGGTTGCCCATAGCCAGCGAGAGCGAGATACGCCCACTGCTGGTCACCGCCTCCGTCTGCTTCTGCACCCAGTAGCGCAGGTGGTAAGTCCCCGCAGCCGGCACTACCACATGGTACTCGGCATTTTCGGACTTATGCCCGGTGTAGCCGGCGTGGATATCCTCGTCGATGACCTGGCCACCACTAGTCACCAGCTGCACACCAACGATATTCAACCGATGGTTGCCTCGCTCATATTCAAAGTCAATCGCACAGTCCCCGGCCTCCAGGAACTTCACCGGTCCCTCCGCCACCAGCAGGTCACGAACCACCGGTCCCTTCCGGGTATCGTACTTGCTGCCATAGACCGGGTGGAAACTCTCCGGCACGGCAAACGCACTGCCGAACATCCCCGGAGTCCAGCTCTCAGCATTCCATACATCTTCCTGAACCGCCCCGTGCTGCCCCACCGTCATCACCGACATCGGAGTCTCCAGCCCCATGAAGAGCTTATCCGTCACCGCCACGGTGCCGTGTGTCGTGTTGCCGGATATCGACGGAATACCGCCTGCCTCAGCCGGTATCACCTGCAGCGGCGTGATGGACCGGAACGCCACCGGCTCTGCTCCGGCCGTCAGCGTGTACTCCTGGCGCAGGTAGTGCGACCCATCGCGCAGCACCGCACGCCACTCCACGCTGAACGACTTGTCAGGTGCCGTGAAGACCGCGCTGATGCTCTGCCCGGGCAGCTGCTCTGCCACCCTCAGCGAGCTCTTGTCGCCCTTGAGCTTCTGCACCGCAGGCGCGCTCACGCTCATGTCCTCCGAGCTGAGCTTGCTGCCGTCTGCCAGGTCGATGCTGAAGACGGAGCCCCCGCCCTGCACCAGAGGCGTCCCATCGGCAGCTTTCAACCCACCGAAGGTCACTCCCCCACTCCTGCTCCATTTGAACTCTGCCTGCAACGCTGCGTTGCCTATCGTATAACTGCCTCCCTTGGCTGCCGCAGTAGCCTTGCCGGGATTCGCCCCGGGATACTCCACTGCCGCTGCACTGCCGCACACAGCCACAGCCGCCAATGCCGATATCAGAAATAAATTGTTACGCATGATTTCTATACGGTTTCGCTATGCTCCCCACACTACCATATTCTACCCCTCATGACAAGCAAAAATGATACAACTATTCAGCGTTCAAATAAATAGCCGGACAGCAGGAATAAACACATCGGTAGATGGGAAGTTGTGGAAAGTACGATTGACGAATGACCCGTCTCCGTCGAAGGCTTCGCCGTGGCAGGCGACTTACGAATTCAACGTTCGCTGCGCTGCGCGCAGATGGTTACAACTAACGCTAAGCGTCGTTCATCATGCGAGCAGAGCGAGCGGAATTCTGTACCTTGTCCATCGTCCTTTTGACTTTGTATTTTCCGACAGACTCCCATTTATCCTCGCCATCATTTACCGAACGATATACGAGAGCGCTCTTCGCGAAAAGCATCCTGCCCCACTGCCTGCACAGCAACAACGCTGCCACCCACCGGCGGGGCAGCAGCGTTGTTGATTCATTGTGCGTCTGTCGCTTTACTTACGGCGGCGCCGTGCGGCGAGCCCTGCCAGTGCCAGCAGGCTCAGCGTAGCCGTCGTCGGCTCGGGGATGGTAAGAGCTTTTACCTCAGCGGCGGTGAATGCTCGATTGTATACTAAGAGATTATCAATCTCGGCATTACCTGTAAGCTTCGGAAAATCAAAGGGGCTGTATACAGAACCGAACTGGAATGCTTTAACATTCGTACCGTTCCAGTTAGATGCACCAGTCATATCCAGACTTCCGACATGTGAACCCTCAACGTAGAGTTTTATTCCGGCTGTAACGCTATCATCCCCGACAATTGTAATCGTAGTCCACTCCGTTCTAGTCCCGGATGTCAGAGTTGTTGCAACCTCGCGTACTGGGCTTGGTCCCTCAAACTTAAGCGTAAGTGCTTTATCTGTAGTACTCTCAAGTCTGATGTGCTTCCACGCAGCCCCATTATCGACACACACGGAAACTAAGCTACCTACATCAAATGAGCGTACGTCAAAACTCAGAGTGAATGCATTCGTCTTAAATCCCGGATTTTCAGTGCTACTTGTATTATGACTATCAGTGGCAGATACAATCCCATATCCATCCTGAACAATAGGTGCATTGTTGTATGTGATAGAACCAGCTGTTGTGGTGAATGAGTCACCACTAAAATTGACATACGACTTTAAGTTTGCGTCGCTTGTATCGATTTTTGCCAATGTTGCAGCCGAGGCCACGCCACTGAGAGCCAGCAGTGCTATTAGTGTCTTTTTCATCGTTTGTGTGTTATTGGTTTGTTTTGCTTTATGTGTCGCATGGCACTGCTTGGCTACTCGCGCGATGTCTCCGCACAGTCCACGCCACGCGGGTGAGTATATCGCATTGCTAATGCGAACTACACCGCGGCTATCAATCCTGACTCCCGTTAAGCTAATCCACGCATACCACAATTTTCTCCCTCGATAGTAAGGGATATGCTATGAGATTTTTCCGCTAATCTTTGCTGAGCACCTAGCATGCTCATCACCTCAAATCGATCATTCCTTCGCAAATTCCAAAAATACTTGTACCTTAGCCGAACAACTGATAGAATACGAATGCCGCCTGGTGCGGCAAAAGCCGGGCGGCAAATCAGAAATGAAACTAGTAACACTGATACGCCTGAAGGCAGCCTACCTTAACCCGGTGCTGGCTGAGCAGCTGATATGGATTCTGTTCATTGCGTTCCAAAGGTGTTAGAGTCCACGCCCTGTCTCGGGAAACCGGGGCGGGGCAAAATTCTTTTCAATGAAGCTTGACATGAATAGCTCGTTGTGTTCTAATGACCTCAGCGGGAAACCGCGTTACTAGATTCATTTCTATCAGCCCCCGGGAGTTGCCGCTCCGTCAACGGGGGCTTTTTCCTTGCCTGCAATTCCTGCCTTTACATGGGGATTCCTCCCGATACACAGCAAAACGCTGCCACCCGCTCATGGGGCAGCAGCGTTGTTGAATCGTTGTGCGGATGTCGCTTTACTTGCGGCGGCGACGTGCGGCAAGCCCCGCCAGTGCCAGCAGGCTCAGCGTAGCCGTCGTCGGCTCGGGGATGGATTTTAACGCAACAAATTGTAAAGCTTTATTTGCATTATCTGCTGCTGCAGTACCATCAACACCTCCAAGGGTCAAGCGAAGAGTTGTATTGTCTGTTGCCACGTTCACTTTGAATACAGAATAGACAGCATTACCCGTTGTAGATTTTGCGGTAATAGGTTGTCCGTTCTCTTTGTCCCATTCTTGTGAAGCAGAGTCATAGATATAATAACTGGAGTTATTAGCATAGTCACTGGCAGTCCACTCTGTAGCCCCCAGCGTAATGGACCATGTCGTGGGCGCCATTGTGCCACTCGTTCGTGCAGATAATGCTGAAAATTCGTAAGTACCTTTCCCCAGGCCGCTGATTTCTACCGATATGATTCCCGGAAAGCTTGTGTTATTAGAAGAACCATATACAGCAATTGAAGAACTACAGAGAGTCGAAAGGGTCGCATCCGTCAAGCCCAGATTATCCACAACTGAGGGAAGATTACCCGCAGACCAATTTTCATTATCAGCAGTATTGAAGTTGCGACTTTGTCCCGTCCCGGCTTGAGATTTTATCGTTATTGACTTCTCGTTAAGAGTTACACTTTTTCCTGTTGTCATCCCGTCATTGTCAAATGATCCGGATTGAATGAATGCAACATCCTCGTATGTACCGTATGAAGGTGAAGTAGATGAATTATTAAAATCATATACAACAACCTGAGCCCCCGCTATCCCACTGAGAGCCAGCAGTGCTATTAGTGTCTTTTTCATCGTTTGTGTGTTTTTGGTTTGTTTTGCTTTATGTGTCGCATGGCACTGCTTGGCTACTCGCGCGATGTCTCCGCACAGTCCACGCCACGCGGGCGAGTATATCGCATTGCTAATGCGAACTACACTGCGGCTATCAATGAATGTGGTATTCCTGCCGGAAGACTAGCAACTCTCGGATGTTTCATTGATCAGCGGTATATGTGAAGGAGTACAGGCATAACTATTCGATAGGTTCTTATAGGATTTGTCGGGCAATCCGGTGAACCTTTGGCACCCATCCCGACGTAGGTAACAGCCGAAAACGAAAGCATCATTCAGAAGCCCTTGGAATGGGCTCAAAGTTCCTCATAATACCTACCCGACAACATCCAAATGACCGTGTCTTTCGGGGTAATTCATCCACGCTTCATCAGGTGCTCAAACTCCGCGCCACAATGCCTGATTCGTTTTGTAAATAATTCTAATAATTGTATTCAATATAAATAATCAATAATGAAATTCAGGTTACTGATAAATATTCATATACATTTCATCAAAATCGGAACTTTACCCCTCCTTTTTCGGTACAGTACTATGCATTGAAATGTATTTTTTTCAACATTTTACGAAAATTTTCCTGTACATCGCATTAGCAATGCGATATACCGCCACTATTCAAATATTGGCTTGGCGGTAGAAAATAGCTCATTATTCGCGGACAGAGCGCGGAATTTGTCGGGCAGTCGGCGAGCGGAAGAGAGCGGAAGATCAGCCCCGGCGGGGCGTGAGAGCAATAGCCGGTGGTAAGCCCGCGCAGCGGGCGCAGCCTCCGGCTACGAATCCGTCGCCCATACGGGCTCAATATTCCGCTCGTGCTGCTCGCATGATGAACGATGAAGAACGCTTAGCGTTAGTTGAAACCATCTGCGCGTAGCGCAGCGAACTTTTCATTCGTAAGTCGCCTGCCACGGCGAAGCCTTCGGCGGAGACGGGTCATTCGTCAATCGTACTTCCCGATAAATTCCCATTAATCGACCAACCAATGCTTTCAACACATCAATCTTTCATTGCTGGGGCAGTGAAAAAGGGAAAAATTCGCTCCCCGATGCCGGAGCATGGGGAGCGGTGAATAAGGGATGAATGCGGTTTATCAGGCGCCGAGCTGGAAGCGGTGGAAAGCCACGACGGTCACCTTGTCGCCCAGGGACTTGCCGGTGTTCTCCACGAGCTTGGCCACGGAGATGGAGGGGTCCTTCACGAACTCCTGGTCCATGAGGCAGCTCTGCTTGTAGAGGGCGCGCAGCTTGCCGGGGAGAATCTTCTCGAGCAGGTGCTCGGGCTTGCCCTCAGCGATGAGCTGAGCCTTGGCGATCTCCTGCTCCTCAGCCACGAAGGCGGGGTCGAGGGAGCTGGAGTCCACGCTCTTGGGAGCGCAGGCGGCGATGTGCAGGGTGATGTCCTTGCACATGGTCTGGAAAGCCTCAGCCGCGGCGGTAGCAGCGTTGTCGCAAGCCACCTGCAGGAGCACGCCCACCTTGCCACCCATGTGGATGTAAGAGGCGATGGTGCCCTCGCCGGCCAGCGTGTAGCGGCCGAACTTGCGCAGCTTCATGTTCTCACCGATGACGGCGCACTGCTCGGCGATGTACTTCTCGACCGTGGTGCCGTTGATGGCCACGTTGAGAGCCTCGTCCAGAGAGGTGGCAGAAGAGGCCTTGAGGGCAGCGCCGATCTCGGCGGCCAGAGCCTGGAACTTGTCACCCTTGGAGCAGAAGTCCGTCTCGCAGTTGATTTCGTAGATGATACCGTCCTTGCCTTCCACGACGGTGGCCACGATGCCTTCCTTGGCTTCGCGGTCAGCCTTCTTGGCAGCCTTGGCGATACCCTTCTCGCGGAGGTACTTGACGGCTTCGTCCATGTTGCCGTCGCACTCGACGAGAGCCTTCTTGCAGTCCATCATGCCGGCATCGGTCTTGATGCGCAGCTCCTTCACCATTGCGGCAGTAATTTCAGCCATTGTCGTATGGTATTTCAGGTTATAATTATCGGATTAGGCGGGCTTGCTCTTGTTGATGGCCTCTACCAGGACGGAGAGGATCAGACGGATGGAGCGCACGGCGTCGTCGTTGCCCGGGATGGGGAAGTCCACGCTGTCGGGGTCGGCGTTGGAGTCGGTCAGCACGATCACGGGAATGCCCAGGATGTGAGCCTCGCGGATGGCGATGTCCTCGTGGTCAGCACCGATGGCGACCATCACGTCGGGAGCGCCACCCATGTTGCGAATACCCTGAAGGTTGCGCTGCAGCTTCTCGCGTTCGCGAGCGAGGGCGGCGAGCTCCTTCTTGGACATGGACTTGTACTCGGGCTGCTTGTCGAGGTTCTCGAGGTAGTCAAGACGAGCGATGCTCTTCTTGATGGTGGTCATGTTGGTAAGCATACCGCCGAGCCAGCGGAAGTTCACATAGTACTGACCGGTAGCCTCGGCGGCCTCCTTCACAGCCTCCTGAGCCTGACGCTTGCAGCCCACGAAGAGAATCTTCTTGTTCTTGGCGGCAAGATCGCTGAGGAAAGCGCTGGCCTTGTCCAGGCACTTCTCGGTTTCCTCCAGGTTGATGATGTGGATACCATTCTTCTGGGTGAGAATGTACTTCTTCATGTTCGGGTGCCACTTGCGGGTCTGATGACCAAAGTGCACACCGGCTTCCACCATCTTCGTAACGAGTTCGTTAATCATTGTATTTGTATGTGTTGTGCGTCCCTTGCGGCAGGTAACGCGGATTGTTGGAAGGTGCTGCGCTCACGCCCCCAGCCCTCCGTTGTTGATATTGCAGCATCAGCGGGGACGCGCAGGATACTCCATTTGCTCCTCTTTGTCAATCAAAATCATTGAGAATTCTCAGGTCTGAGCGAATTCTTAGGACTGGACATCATCCTGAAAAAAGGATATGATACCCGGGATTTTATGGTATCAAGAACTACAGCACAACGCTACGCTGTCATCGGCGGTGGTATCAGCGGGTTGGCAATGGCCCGGATGCTGATGGAGAAGGGGTGCACCGCCACCGTATTTGAAAAGGAAGGAACGCCGGGCGGATTGGTGCGGTGCGAACGCGTGGAGGGGATTCTCTACCATTGCGTGGGTGGGCATGTCTTTAACTCCCGAAATCCGGAAGTCATGGAATGGTTCTGGCGGCTCTTCGATAAACAGGATTTCACACATGCAACTCGTCATGCAGTCATCTCCCTGGAAGATGGTTCTCTGGTAGGATATCCTATCGAAAATCACCTCTACCAAATGCCGAAAGAATTGAGAGAATCGATTCTGGATGATTTGTTACAGATTGCCGGAGAAGGATATCCTGAGGATGATAATTTCAACGATTTTCTTCTCCATCGATTCGGCAAAACGCTTTATCACGAATACTTTGCACCATATAATCGGAAGATATGGCGCCGCAATCTCAGCGATGTGCCCCTGAATTGGCTGGAAGGCAAGCTGCCCATGCCGACAGTCAGGGAGATTCTGGCTGCCAATATCGGACAAACTCAGGAGATGAATATGGTGCACAGTACCTTCCACTACCCGAAACAAGGAGGATCTCAGCATGTGGCCGATACTCTTGCCAGCGGGGTCGATGTACGATATCACAACCCGGTCACTCAAATACGGAGAGAAAACAATCGGTGGTATGTAAATGAGGAATCATTCGATGCCGTCATCTACTGTGCCAATGTAAAAGACCTGCCTGATATGATACAGGGAATTGACATTGACATAAGTGAAGTGAGTACCCTTGAGGCGCACGGCACTACATCTGTCCTGTGTGAGATTGATTCCAATCCCTACAGCTGGGTCTATATGCCCTCTGCTGCCCATGAGAGCCACCGAATCATCTGTACCGGTAATTTCGCCGCGAGTAATTCGCCTGTCGGTATGTCTACCGCAACGATTGAGTTTACCTTGACTCTGACCAGGGAGGAGATTCTGGAGCAATTGTCGCGTATCCCCTTCCATCCGCGCTACATCACCCACCGCTACAGCCCCTATACCTATCCAATCCAAACGACGGAAACACCCGGTATTATCGCCGGAGCCAGACAAAAACTCGCACCGCATCGTCTCTACCTGCTGGGACGCTTTGCCGAATGGGAGTATTACAATATGGATGCTGCCATAGCCGCCGCCATGAAGCTCAGTCGTCAGTTACTCCCGACCTGAGTTTCAAAGAGAGTGCCACCCCTCCTTGCAAGAGGCTGCTCAACGTTTGAGCTTGCTGAGGGCTGTGGTGCGCAGGTAGTCGATGAGCTCGGGGGTATTTTTCAGCAAATCGGCGGTGCCGGTGCTGAAAGGCAGATTGGCGAATGCTTCGCGGGTGAGCGTATCGGGGTTTTTCATCGCACCCATGACCAGACCCTGGATGGCGGTGATGGCTTCTTTATCAGCCAGCAGCTGTTCAAGTGCATCGCTGAGGCCCCCGGGGCAGTTGGCACGCAGGGTAGAGATGACATTGTTGCGAATGGCAGCGGCGGCAAGTTGTTCGAGAAGTCCCATAGCAGGCTCATCATAATCATATCTCCACGTATTGTCAAGAACAGACGAACTGAGTATTATTGATTCGGCAACTTTAATGACTGCTCAAGTTAAGACACCAAAGATGGGAATTTGTCGGGCTGAAAGCCCGAGGAATTTTGAGCCCGGAAGGCGGTATAATCGTAGCGCGGGGCGGAGACGCGTAGCGGCGGAGCCTCGTTATGCACAAAAAATAAAGGAGCCCTGAGCGCAGGCGATAGGGCGGCATAAAGAGTTGTCTCCATATAGGACATCGCTTTATGCCGCCCGCTTTCGCGGGCTCAGCATTCTCTTTGTCTTCTACGAGGCCCTGACGGGCCTCGCTACGATTATGCCACCCATACGGGCTCAATATTCCGCTCGCTTACGCTCGCCGATTGCCCGACAACTTCCCATTTGGCGCTTAGCGTTAGTTGAAACCATCTGCGCGCAACGCAGCGAACTTTTCATTCGTACTCGGTTAATTTTTTGTGGTAAATTGAACGCGTTCGGGGTAAAATCCGAGCCTGCGGAGAAGTCGATGAGAGATCGCAACTAACATCGACCGACTGGGGGTACACCCGCGTTCGTACA
>JAFQSQ010000011.1 GCA_017409465.1 Akkermansia sp.
AGAATTCCGCTCGCTCTGCTCGCATGATGAACGATGAAGGACGCTTAGCGTTAGTTGAAACCATCTGCGCGCAGCGCAGCGAACTTTTCATTCGTACTTCGTCATTCGTCAATCGTACTTCCCTACAACTTCCCATTTGTCGTTGAGTCCAAGCAATATTCTTTCATTGCCGGAGCAATAAAGATGTCTCTCCCCCGCAACGGTGACATCGCCTGAATAAGCGCAACAAAACTTCATTGAGTACAGCCGAGACCTCCCGTCAGCATGTGCCGGCGGGAGGTTCTCATCAGGCAGCAGCACTTAATCCTGAGCTTTGCGTGTGGGAGCCAGCGCGAGAAAGAGTAGTGTCCAGCCTGAAAAAATCATCTCAATGGCAATAAAAGTACCGATGAGCCAGAGAGAAGAACCCGGCCACTGCCACAAGACGAGGCCACCTAAAACGAGCGAGACAAGACCGTTGAAAAAACGCCATCCCCTGCCCGGCTCGCCCCTCAGCGTAAAGGTAAACAGCAAGCGTAAGATACCGGTTGAAAGGAGAGAAAGTCCAAGCAGCAGCGTGAAGATTTCCAAGGAGAGGACAGGCAGAAGCACCATGCCGACACCGAGGGCGAGAACAAGCAGCCCGGAGAGCAGGTTCCACCAGCGGTTGTAGGCATAGGCCACGCCCTGAATCAGACGCATGATCCCGACTACTCCCAGTACGATACCGGCACACCACACGGTGGCGGTACCGAGGAGGAAGGGAAAGCTCAGCAGAATAAAGCCGAAAATCAGCTCCAGTACGGCCAGCGTACCGGCCAGCCAGGGCGATGCGAGCCATCCTGCGGCGATTGTCTTATTATCATTAATCTTGTCCATGAGCGCAGGCGGTTAATAATCTGTCATAAGAAGCCGAGACGAACGCCCAGTCAATATGGCGGATGAAGGCATCCACATAAGCGGCTCTGTCGTTGCGATAGCGAAGATAATAGGCGTGTTCCCAGACATCGCAGGCCATCAGAGGCCAAATCCCGCTGACAAGCGCATCCTGATGTGAATGCACCGCGAGGATAATCAACTTCTTGCTCAGAGGGTCCATTGCCAGTACGCCCCAGCCATTCCCCTGAATGCTCAGGACTATCCGACGAAACTGCGCGGAAAAGGACGCGAGGCCACCAAAACAGGAATCGAGGGCAGTGGCAACAGCACCGGATGGAGCCTGCTGCGGCACAGGGCTGATGCTCTGCCAATAAATGCAGTGCAGCATGTGCCCGGCCAGGTTGAAGGTCAGGTTGCGGGTAGCGGATGCGGCATCAGCTTCCGGTGCCTCACCGCGGACAATCGCCTGCAACGACTCAGCGGCAGCATTGGCACCATTCACATAGGCGGCGTGGTGGCGGTCGTGGTGCAGGCGTATGGTATCGGCATCGAGGAACAATTCCAACGACACCGCATCATAGGGTAGCTCAGGCAGTTTATATTGCCCATTGGCGTATCCGATAGTACATGAGCATGTGTTCATACTGCTGCGATTTCATCCGCAGGCAGAGAATTCATTAACAGCCAGACACGGCTCATGTCAGCTCGTCCAGTACCAGTATCGTCGTGTTATCAGCCGCCGCTCCGGCGGTGCAGGAGCGACACAGAGCCACGATATCAGCCGCCGGAGAAGGATGCTCCGGAGCATGGTTCAATATGGAGGCCAGTTCCGACATCACATTCCCCGGGGTCAGAACGATATCGCCACCATCACTACAGAGGATGAGGCAATCGGACGGAAGAAGAGGGAACGGCGTCAGGGGGGCATCGATCAGCTCCAGCGTATCGCCCATCACCGCACTGCGCAGCATGTGTGCAGCGCCGGACTGAATGGCGGCCTCCGCAGCGGGCAGATACTGCTGCAGCAAACCACGCATCGAATGGTCTTCGTTGAGCCGAATCAGGCGACCATGGCGCCAGAGCAGCAGGCCGGAATCACCCACACTCACCCAGCGCAGTACCCCATTCCCCACAAAGACTGCCAGCAGGGTGGTGCCACCGCGGTCGGGGCTGTCTTCAAACAGGGCGCCTACCGCTTCATTGGCTGATTCGAGCGCCAGTAGCAGCCGCTCGTGCAGAGCTGTATCAAGCTCATCGGCAAAGGTATCCACAAAGGTCTCCGCCGCGACGGCCGCCGCCAGAGCCCCGCCCCGATGACCGCCCATGCCATCGCAGACGACGGCCAGGCCGCCCTCGGGGAAAAAGCGTACCCGGTACACATCTTCCTGATGCTCACGAGTGCCGATCCATTGTGCAGCCTGTACCTTCATGTGAGCCAATCAACAGTTAACGCAGCATGCGGAGCGCACGCTCGGTGGCAGCCAGTGCGGCATCCACTTCGGCTTCCGTATTATACAGTGCGAATGAGTAGCGAGTAGTTCCGGTGATCCCTAATGATTGCATAAAGGGCTGACAACAATGGTGCCCGGTGCGAACCGCGATACCCATCTGATCAAGCAGCATACCGAGGTCATAGTGGTGCACCCCGGGTACAACGATCGAAACGAGAGCACCGCGCCCTTCGCGTGGACCGAGTATATCAATACCGCCCAGAGACTGCAAGCCATCGTAGAGGCGGGTCGTGAGCCGTCTCTCATACGCATCTATCTGCGGCAGCCCGATTTGCTGCACAAATTGCAGAGCCCGAGCCAGCACGATGTTGCCGGCGATATTGGGGGTACCGGCCTCGTATTTGAAAGGCAGTGTATTATAACTTGTGCGCTCAAAGGTGACCTCGCTAATCATCTCGCCGCCACCCTGCCAGGGGGGCAGTTGATCGAGCAGCTCCCGACGCCCCCACAGGATACCGGTACCGGTCGGCCCGTACACCTTGTGCCCGGAAAAGGCATAGAAATCGCACCCGAGAGACTGCACATCCACCGGCATGTGAGCAGTACTCTGCGCACCGTCCACCAGTATCAGCGTGGAGTCGTTGTTTCTCCGGGCAGCCGCGATGATATCCGCCACGGGATGCACCATCCCCAGAGCATTGGAAATGCAGGGTACGGCGACGATACGAGTGTGCGGGCCAAGCATGCGCTCATACGCAGCGCGGTCAAAGGTGAGCTCTTCACTCAGGGGGATGGGGCGGACGACGGCCCCCGTGCGCTCTGCCAACATCTGCCAGGGGACGATGTTGGAGTGGTGCGCATCGGTCGATACCAGTATCTCATCCCCTGCTCCGATCATCCCGGATAAGGCCAGCGTCTGCGCCACCAGATTGATGCTTTCCGTGCATCCCCGGGTGAAAATCACCTCATCCGGGCTCGGAGCGTTCAGAAATGACGCAACGATGCGTCTGGCTTCTTCATGCTGCTCCGTAGCCAGGCGACTCAGATAGTGCGCCCCGCGGTGGATATTGGCATTGGCCTGCTCATAGTAATCAGCCAGCGCCTGGAGCACACAGCGAGGTTTCTGCGTGGTGGCGGCGTTGTCGAGATAGACCAGAGGTTTCCTGCCCACAGTAGTGGCAAGGATGGGGAACTCAGCTCGCAATTCCTCCGTCATCAGCGCTCCTCCCCTATGAGATGCTCTGCCATGCGATAAGCCTCTGCCGGCACATATTCCTTCCACTGTTCATCACCGGACTTTATCATGCGGATGATATCCCGTGGTGTGCGGAAAAGCAGTTTCTGATTAAAATAAGGAACCTCCACCACATCCCCGTTCTCGCGCAGATGAGAGTACAGGTAGCGGTACTTCTCGGGGGCTCGGTACGTGCCGGCAGTGACAAATTCACCCGTGCTGCGATTAATCCACGGCGTCACATAGAACTTCGTCTTGTTGATGAAGATATGCCCCATGCTCGCCAGGATTCCCCCCGGGGTATCAGCCCATTTATCCTTGAACAACTCATTGAGCAATCCTATGGATAGCGCGATGGCTATGGGCTCGCGGGTAAATTGATTAAGCACCGGCGATATACGATGGAAATGGGTGATATTAGTCACCATGACGGTTTTCCCCAGAGCAGAAAGAGCATCCACTCGATCAATGAAAGCCAGCAAATCTACCTCCTGTCCGCGAAGGAGGTTTGATAACGATATCTCACATATGTCAACCACCCGGTCTCGCTGCGACTCCGGGAGCTCGCTGCAGAACTTGCTCCGTACGCTCTCCATCATTTCCAGATGGATATTGCACAGCGGCATAAAGCTGCCACGCATCAGCACAATGGGGCGTTTATAAAGCATATCAGCCGGTTGTGCCACCGAGCCATCCGGGCAGAACAGGGTCAGCTCTGATAAGCCGCTGCGCACCAACTGCAGCGCGAGGATACGATTGTCAAACATCCCGAAACCATGCCCGGAAAAGCGCATGTAGTCGATTTCGAAAGACGATGCGTCCACGTTCTCGCCCACACACGATACGAACTCCTCCAGCCGCTCACGCTTGTAGAACAAGGCATAGAGAAGATTCACACCCAGTATACCCAGTAATCGCATCTGCAAGTCATGGTCAGGCACCAGCAGCCGCACATGCATCACCAGGTCGCTGGGCGGAGCTTCCGGTTTGAGCTGGAATCGCACCCCGACCCATGCCGACCATGGGCCGTTGTCCCGATATCCCTTACATTTGACTGTGTTACAGAAAGCGAAGAATCGGGTATCCTTGCCGCGTTTCTCGCCCAGGCGGTTGATGAGCTGATTATACTCATAGTCCATCATCTGCTCCAGGCGTTCCTCTGATACGTAACGGCGAGCCGCCCCATACAGAGTATCGCTCACGGTCATATCATAGGCCGAAATCGTCTTGGCTACGGTACCGGCCGCACCGGATGAGCGGAAAAACCAGTTGGCGGTCTCCTGGCCTGCGCCAATTTCAGCGAAGGAACCGTAAACGGATTTATCCATATTGATGAAGAACGCTTTTTCCTGCGTTGCAGCAAAACTCTGAGCTATATTGGACATATGATATCGTGGTAAATCGGTAGAAATCAAAGCTCCAGCGGCACGACAGGTAAATGCCGCAAGGGACGCGGAGCGGATATATTAATCGAAGAATCTACAGCGGGCGAATCCACCTCCTCAGGGGTCTCATCATCGCCGCCTCCTATCTCCTCAGCCTCTGCTGAGGAGGAAGCCAGAGCCTCGGCATCCTTGTAGCGGGGATTCAGCGTGACATCGCACTCGTACGGGTCAGCACCGATGAGAGCCGGAGTCCTGGGAAGAATGGGTACTATCGGAAGAACACGCGATGAGCTCATCTGGGAGCTTCCCGTCTCGAGGAAGTCCACCAGAGAAGGGCTGCCGTCTCCGTGGACCGTGCAGATTCCCAGCGATATATCCCCCTTGGGGAAGTACTCACGGTAGGTTCTGCGCACATAGCCGGGTTTACCGTTCTGCATGGTGGACTCGAAGCAGAAGTTCGTGGCAATCTGACCGGAAGAAAGGCAGATCTCCACCTCCTCGGTATCCGCCGGCACGGGTATCGGGTTATCCTTATAGCGCGTAGCCGCATCGCTGAGCAGAGCATGCAGAATCGGGCCGCAGGTATCAGAACCGAAGGCTTCGGGATAGATGGCCTGGTGGTCATTGAGGAAGCCCATCCAGATACCGCAGGTAAAGGAAGAATTGTATGCCAGCAGAGCATTGTCAGCAAAGTCATAATTCGTACCGGTCTTGACCGCACCATTGAAATTCTGCGGCAGGAAGGGGCGCAGCCGCTGAGCGGAGCCATGATTCACGGACTCGCGCATGATGCTGTGCAGGCGGTAGGCGGTACACGCACCACAGGCATTCACCAGACGCGGCGAGGCTGCGAGCGGTTCCTCCCAGAGTATCTTACCGCTGCTGTCCGTTATTTTAGTCACGATAAAGGGGGCGATGGGGCGGCGGCCGCCATTAGGGAACACGGTGTACGCCATTGTTACCTCCTTGAGTGATACCGGTTCCGTTCCCAGGTAGACGCGGGGATAATACTGAGGCTTGACCTCAGTACTGTTGGGGTTGCGCGGCGGCGGCGTGATACCCACATTGTTGAGCGTGTCGATGAACGCACGCGCCCCCCGGCGCGGATGCGAGCCCAGCTCAATGCCCAAACGAGCAGAAGCCGCTATCTTAGACCACTCCAGCGCCTGACGAGCCGTTACGGAATCCAGATACCGCCCTTTCTCCACTTCCATACCCCACTCACCCAGCACACCTTCAGAACCGCCGATACCGGCCAGGCGGTTATCCAGGGCATCGTCAATGAGGCGAGAACAGGGAGAGTACCCATTCTCAAAGGCACTCATGTACAGGAAAGGCAGCATAGCCGTGCCCAGCGGCCGTCGCCCGTGCTGCAGCAAGTCAAAGTTATCCCGGTCGAAGCTTCGTCCCCCCACATACACCAGAACAGCCCCTGTGGCATTGTCAACCACCAGTACGGAGCCATCCAGATAACGATGGGCCGGTGCATCAGGAGCCGTTTTGTCATTAAACCGCGGGTGTTGATAGTCCGGGCGCTGCTCAATGGCGGCCAGCTGCTGTCGCAGCGCCTGCTCCGCTGTCTCCTGAAGGCGGCGATCGATGGTCGTGTATATCTTGATACCCCGGCTCTTGATGATTTCCTCACCACGCTTGGGATCGCAGAAGATATCCGTAGCCTTTTGCTGGACGAGAGCATGCAGGAATGAGGTATTACGACGAAGTGGCCGGGGATTGAGCCCGAGGGGCTGTTCCTTTACCCGGGCCCCCTCCTCTGCGGTGAGATACCCGATACGCTGCATGCGGTCAATCACATCATTACGCCAGCGCTGGTTCAGCTCCGGGTTCTTGATGGGGTTGTAATTCTCCGGGTTCTTGATGAGAGCGGCAATGCTGGCAGCCTCGCGCACGGTCAGATCTGCCGGTTCCTTCCCGTAGTATCCCAGCGATGCAGAGCGGATACCGTAAAATCCCCGACCGAAGTATATACGGTTGAGGTAGAACTCCATAATCTGCTGCTTATCGTATTTTTTTTCAATACGCATCGCCAGGAAAATCTCAACAATCTTGCGCTCGTAGCGGCTGCCGCCGATTGCCTGCGTGCGCTGCTCCAGGTCGTATGCGTTGCGGGCAAGCTGCTGGGTGATGGTAGAGGCCCCCTGGTTGGCATGACCGGCCAGCAATGCCTCGCGAGCCGCGCGGATGATACCGATGGGGTCGAAGCCGTTGTGTGTCCAGAAAGTCTTGTCTTCCTGTGCAACCAGGGCATCTATCATCGAGCGCGATATCTTATCGTAGGTCACATAGCTGCGATTCTCATCGTAGATGCGGCCGATTTCCTCTTTGTTACGATCGTAGATGATACAGGGATGATCCAGATTGTTGATGTCTTCCAGATTAAACTCCTCAGCCCACTTCTGATACTTGGCTGTAACAGCATGGAAAGCAACATAGCCCAGCGCAGACAGCGCCAGAACCGTGATACCCATGATGATGAAGAGCCTCCACAGAATACGCTTCCAGAGGCTCCCTGTCTTGCGACGAGGAGACTCGCGGCGCATTGCCTGCCGGTGCCGTTCTTCAGCTGCCTGACGGCGAGACTGGTATTCATCAAGTTCGTCCATGCCGATATACTATGTAATATTTACCAGAAAGGCGCAGCGAAAGCAAGCGGCAAATACGCCTTGCAGGCGGGGGAATTGCATTTACTCCTGATTCGGTTTGTCTGCAGGGCGTCGCAGCAGGAAAACAAGCAGAAGCCCCAGGGTCAGGACTGCTCCGACGGCGGTAGCATAGGGCAAAGGCATCTCGATACGACAGTCCGGCGAATGCAGCAGGAAGGTCACGCACATCAGGCTCATGAACAATGCCGGCAGCAGAGAAATCCAATACCCGCGCGAACGCTGTCTGAGGAACAGGGTGATACACCAGAGCGTCAGGCATGCCAGGGTCTGATTCGCCCAGCCGAAGTAGCGCCAGATGGTGCTGAAATCGAGTTGCGAAATGATGATGACCAGAATAAAGATTGGCAAGGCCAGTGCCAGACGGCTCACTATTTTCTTCTGCGGCAGATGGAACATATCGGCCGTCATCAGACGGCAGCATCGCATGGCGGTATCACCACTGGTGATAGCCAGCACAACCACCCCGAGCACTGCCAGAAAGGCTCCGGTATGCCCCAGCAGCTCCCGACAGACTTCATTGACAGCAAGAGAAGGAGAGCGGAGAATAATGTCTGCCAGAGGAAGGCTCTCACCATTGACCTCGAACACGGTCTCACGTAAGCTCAATCCGACAGCGGCCCAGATCAACGCCACCATGCCTTCCACAATCATGGCTCCATAAAACACCCGCCGCAACGAGGAGGCTCGGACAAGGCAGCGAACCATCATCGGACTCTGCGTCGCATGGAAACCGGAAATTGCTCCGCATGCAATCGTCACAAATATCATGGGCCATATCCCCAGCTGTTGCGGATGGAAATTAGAAGTCACATCCAGCTCCGGCAACACCGTGTGCCCACTCAGAGGGAGCCCCACCATCAAGCCCACCGTCATGAACAAAAACAATCCTCCGAATATGGGATAGATACGCCCGATAATCGTTTGTATCGGCAGGATGGTCGCCAGGAAGTAATACAGCAAAATCACGAGCCCCCAGACCAATGAGCTCCACCCAAGAGTCGGCAGCAGAGCATGCAGCATACTGGCCGGCAGCATCGTAAACACAACTCCCACCAGTAAAAGCAGGAACACACATACAATGCCCATAAAGCGCCGGGCTGTCGAGCCCATCACTCGCCCCAGCACCTCCGGGAGATTCGCCCCGCGATACTCCGCAGACATCAGCGCTGCCAGAAAATCATGCAATGCTCCGGCAAAGATGCAGCCTATGACAATCCACAGCAACGCCACCGGACCAAACAGACAACCGCTCAGGGCGCCCACCACCGGTCCTAACCCCGCGATATTCAACAGCTGTATCAGAAACACCTTCCAGACAGGCATCGCCACGTAGTCGACACCATCTGCCATGCTTTTGCATGGCATCTCCATCCCCGCATCAAAACCATACACCTTCTCAGCCAGACGACCGTAGAGAAAATAGCCGCCTATAAGAGCGGCGAAACAGGCAAGCAATACACAGAGTCCTATCATAATCTACGGATGAGAATCTACACCCGCTGACGCTCCGACTCAAGCCTTTCCGCCGTCATCAGCCACTTTTGTACGTTCCCTCTGTACTTTGGAGAAAGAGTTCCGTCACTCTGCCTCAGCTTCCGCATCGGCATCGGCTTCAAAATCATCCTCTGAGGGTTCGTCCTCCACCGACGGACCGGCCACGTCTTCCAACGATGTGCTGCCCAGCGCGGTCATCCCACCACTGCTGCCGCTCGGGCGCACTGTCGGCTCCGGGTCAGGCTCCACCGTACCGGGAACAGCCGCCACGGTTGTTACCTCCTCGCTGGCTCTCCGCACCTCAACCGGTACAGTCGAGGGGTCAAATGCCTTCTTCTCGACCCAAAGCGCGATGGCTCCCTCAGCATAGGCTCCGTACATGGAGTTCGGATCAAGATTCCGCATCTCGGTATAGAGCGCACGCAGGCGCTCCGCTGAGGCACCGTTGCGGCGAAGGTGGCCGGCATACGCCGCCATCATCTCCTGCCTCTGTCGGCGAGAGTAACAACCCTCTGCTATCATGCCGCGGATGTAGGCATCAGCCTCTTCAAACGACATGATCTGCAGTTTCTCCACAACTGCGATAGGGTCGAAGCTCATGCGGTTCTTCAAGCCGATGTCATCATCCATCTCACCCCGACCACGACGTTTGTTGTTTTTTTCCTTACCGACGCCATCCGGCAGCGTCAGATTGATGTTGGACGCCTGAAGAATGAGGTCTGCCTTGCGGGCGCCGGATGCACGCTCGGCCTTACTCAGCAATTTTTCCTGTTGCTCAAAAGCGTCCAGCATCGGCTTCAGGGCAGCAGTCGCGCTCTCCACGCTCTTCATCTCCTGGGCACTCTGCACGATACCCCGCAGCTTACCATGTGAATCGACTACCGCCAGGCACGGATAACTCCATATGCCACCGGGTAACTTCTTGTCCCCCATGATTTTGGCATACTTTTTCTTTTCATCCGGCGTTGGATTCTGATATACCGGCACTACAAGAAAAACGCTCTTGCGGACCGCCGGAAGGATTTTGTTCTTCTTGATAAACTCATCATAAGTCTTCATGCTGAGCTTATCATAATTCGCGCCGTACAGGAAAATAACAATGGGTTTATCCCCGGCTTTTGACAAGGCCTCGGAATAGGAATGAACGACCGCAGCACGCAGCGGGCTGAGCACCGCAGATACCAGCATCATCGCTACCAGAAAAACACGTCTCACTGCTCGTAGTTCCTTTCTATTCATCGTTCCTGCTTACCGTATACGTAGAAGCCCACAATACCGGGCTCATACTTATCACCCTCGCGCAACAGGCGTAAGTACTGACACGTCGGCTTTTCCTGGCGCATATCAAACCGAATCTGGGCACCGTCTATCACACCGTTGCCGAACACACGGTTCCAGTTCTGCCCGTCATTTGACACCTCGATGTAGAAGGGGCGATCGTCCTTCACCTTTTCCTCAGAGGTGACACATATCACGCCCGTCAGCTGGCTCTTTTTCTCCAGCCCAACAGTCACGCCGGCCTTGCCCTCAAATTTTCCGGGCATGGCACCACCCGACTTTTGCAGAACAGCCCAGTGCAGACAACTGCTCGCTACCTGCCCGGCGCCCAGCGTGGTCGCTGTATCGATGATACCGGTCTCAGACACGATACGCCCCGGGAATGACTTCACCCGATGCTTCATCTTCTTGGGGAACTTGTCCTTACACTTGCGATACGCCAGTTTGCCGATCGCCTGGAAAACGCGTCGATCATTGTTTTCTGTCGCGGCATTGATGGCCTCGCCTAAAGTGGCCCAGGTCTGGTCCTGTTCCTTACGCGTATTCCTGGTATGCTGCCCCATCATCCGCACAAGCATGTCGGTGAAATCATCCTGAGCAGCCTCATCCTTCCCCAGTCCCTGCGAGATGTATTTGAGCCCCCAGGTAAGCACGGCTCCGGAGTATTCAGGTTTGCCCATCAACACACGCACTACTTCACGCATGTAAACCTTCTTATCTTCATTTGTCTTGTACGTGTTGATCTGAGCGTCCAGCGTGGGGATGACATCCCAACGATTCGTGCCCCAGCCATCGAAGTTCTTGAAGAGGCCGGCGTACATCTTATTGAGTTTGTTCCGATCCTTTATCATGGGAGCCAGGTTCGGGTATACCCTGCGAACCAGCAGCTTGGATGCAGCATTATAATGCTGTTTTCCCAGCCCATCGACAATGGAATCGTGAAGTCGCTGCCATTTTTCCTTGTCTTCCGGCGCTTTAACTTTCAGATAACCGGCATAGCGGTTCAAGGCCGGCCAATTGAGCGGCTGCACCTTGATTGCCAGCTCGTAACAATTGAACGAAGCGGTCATCTTGCGGCGGGCGCCGAGGAAGTCTGCCATGGCCACCAGCTGGTCAGCTACCAGAGTCGTGTAAAAATCGTGGTACAGGTTCTCCGTGAGGATGAGATAGTCCCACTCCGGCTCATTGAAGAATGTCTTGGAGAGCTGGTGCTGCCAGTAGATGGAATTGCCACGCTTCCACTCGCCGTTGATACGGATGGCATAAGCGCAGTGCCCGGGCTCGCCCATCGTCGCAGCAGGCAGACCACTGGCCAGGGCACCATACGTGGCGTAGTGCGAAAGCGCTCCGCAGACACCGCCTATTTCACGATAAGCCCAGGCGGTCGTGCCATTCACATAGGGAAGAACCGGCGCCAGATAAGCAGAGGAAAACACAGAATCACCGGCAACATTGCGTAAGCGGTAGCAGAGCTGACCTTCTGCCCCCAGATACTGCTCTGCCGGCAAGCGAACGTTATCGCGCATCCACTTGAGGTTACGAGGTTCCCCCCAGTTACCCACAGATTGCGATGGCTGAGCACACCCGACGACCCAGCGCATCTCCCAATACTGCAAGGTATCGAAGAGAGAATTGAGCAACTCCTGTTTGTAGCTGGAGCTGTAATACTCGTAGCGAGCCATCATGTCCTCCGGGTTCCACCCCTCTCGGGCAAACTCCATCGCTGCGATGGTACCGATCTTATTCAGAACCGGATGCAGAAAATCCTCACCGTGCTTACGATAGATGAGCTCCATGTTGGTCAGAGCCTGCTCCAGCTTGACGCTGGGTCCGGAATACAGCACCCCGCTTATCCAGGTCAGGTCATTGGCCAGCATCGTCAGCATGCCACGCCCGCTGGGAAGAGAGGCCACACGGATGAGTTCCTCTGAGCCCGTGCGACGTATCAGATTGATTCGTGCCAGATCCAGACGATTGGCAGGTTGCTGCATAAACTGAAGGATGCTCTTTTCATCGAGTTTCTCGATTTTGGTCAACACCCTCTTGGCAAGCACCTGATAGAGTTCTTCCGGATTATCCCATACGACAGGTTGCAGATCTTTACTCTTGTACGGTTTCTGCGACTCTCTCTCCAGCCTCTTCTTCAAGCGGTGAACCTGAGCCAGAGAAGAAGTGAAGCTGGCATGCCCCCGTGCCTCGGGTACTTTTTTCTGGGTGGGATCCTCGGGAACATCTTCCTCCGTGTACAGTTCATCATCCTGCCGATTGAGGATACGACGTTTATCCGGATCAGGCCGGGTAATGGTGGTTATCTCAGGTTCGACTGTCTCATCCGTCTGCTCCGGCTCCTCATCCTCCGGCGTCCAGTCATCCACCGGAGTCGTATCATCTGTCACGGCCAGTCCCTCCTCGGGTCTTGTCTGCACGGCTGTCTCCTCAGGCTCCTGTACACTGTAAAAAATCGGGTAACACATGAAGCCCAGAGCAAAGACAAGCCCTGCAGCAATCAGCAGACGTGACAGATTCGGCGACATTGCAGTTCGGGGATGGAAGATGTAAGCCGGGCAGATGGCCTTATCATGCTATCGTCAGCGAGACTCAAGAGTCTTGAGCACCCCCTTCGCAGAGTATCGGATGAACGAGTCCGGATGCTCCAGCAATGTCTCAACAGCAGGGATGGCATCCTTGCTACCATGATTCTGCATATACCGCAATATGGAGTTAATCTCCTGGATACCGGCAGTCCCTGACTCCAATATCTTGATGAGTCGGGGCTGAGCTCTCCAAGACATTTCTGAAAGAGAAGATTCCCACATCAGGGGATTTGACAACCAGAGACTCACGACCGGCTCTACCATCTTTTCCGGCTGTACCTTGATCAGATACGTCACCACGGAAGCAAGAGGTTGGCGATGAGTCTTGAGCCTGCTCTCCAGATACCGGAAGCACAGGGCAACCGCCTCGCTGTCATCCTTGGAAGCGTAGGTCACCAATGCATCTATCAACGCTTCGTAGGTATCCTGATCCTGCCCCCACGGCTCCTGTAATACATTCACCAGAGCATTGCGGACATCGGTGCGGAGCACCTGCACATCTGCATTCTTGAGAGAACGCGCCGCCACTCGAATGCGCATCGCATCAATACAAGCGAGCTCACTGATATTGGCTGTCACAAACGATGTATGCATGGGGGAACTGAGTACATCAGAGGAAAACCGGCTGACAAGCTGCGTTTTTTCCTCGTCAAACTTGACCAGGTACACCCCTGTAGACACATTGCTGCTTACCACATGACCAAAGCGCGTCAGCAGGCCGGCTATATTCCGCCGGGAGCCCGACGCACTGGAAATAACATACAGCACCCCATTTCTGCACGTGTGGGCACTGGTACCCTCAGCCTCAGTCAAGCGGGTCAGGACATCGCGAATGATGCTTCGCTCGGAAGGATCCTGATTGTCCATGAACACGGCATAGTGCGTGGCTTTCGGGTGCTTTTTGCAATGCGTGTAAAAAACAGCGAGCTCCTCTTCACTGACAGCGGCGGCTTCCTCATCGGCCGTCGTCGCATCTGCCTTATCATTCTTCCCGGCTGCCACCGTGACCTGTTCTCTCGGCTTCCAGAGGTCCGGAGCCATCCACCCCAACAAAACAACCGCTGATGACATGCAGAACATCAGCAACTTGTAACGACGAGTCGCCATAACCAGAAGCCCCGCCGCGATACTCGAGAACACAAGACCCACTATTTTCTTGCTCTCCATATCCAAATCTTCCCCACCCCAGGAGATGTGTCCCAATCCGTCCATAAGGAACAACATATGGCAGAACAAGACAAAGAATACTCCTATACACAGCAGAATCTTGCCTCGCATATTGAAAGCTGCGCCATTCCGATACAAATCCTGTACGCGCTGCATCCGCACACTCTGACGACGAGCTGCTGCCGTATTGCGGGCTCTCAATTCCTCCACCTCATCCTGCTGCAGCTTCGGAGCAGCGGCGAACTCAGCACTGATACACTCAGGACACACTCCCTGGTTTCCCCGCCCGGGTTGATACTTACGACCACATTTCAGACACTCTTCCTCCATGAACAACATACTAGCAAATCAACACTTCAGATGCAAGCACAGAATGCATCTGTCGTACTTTTTCAACACGTCGCAGCGTCCATACGCTGCAACCAATCTTCTCCTGAGATTCAAAATGAAAAAACCGCTCCGGTTTCGTATGATTCGCCGACATTCAGCGGCGACAACTCCCAGAGCGATGTATCGTTGCGCATGCAGCTCGTGTACATGTTGGTTCTGTCGGAGGAGGAGTCGCGATTCACCAGGACATTTTCCCTGTCGAAAGGCTCCGATTTGGGCACCACGCGTACACTGGTACACGAGGAATAATCACGTGAAAGACCGGGCACGAGCGAAGAGACGGTATTATCGAAGCGCTTTGCCACCATCACCCGAGGATTGCTCTGCTGGTCTTCCGTCTCCGGCACTACCATGTAGCCCCCCACGGCCAACACCCCAACCCCCAGAGTCGAGGCACCGTAGACCAGGCGGCGACGTCCGAAATTCGTAAGAATCTGCATCACATGCTCCCACACTCTGCGATGAGCCGGGCAGCAAACAGTCTCGCGCACGACCCGTTCATGAAAATCATACAGGAAACGTTCCTCAAAGTTAGCCTCCGGCGTAGATTCCACCCGAAGTGTCGCTAACAAAGCCAACAACTCAGCCTCCGAAGTATTTTGCTTGTTCTCCTGTTCCATATGTGTTCGCTACGCGATAAGTGCTTTTGTATAGACACTATCAGTTGGAAAAAAATTCAAAAATAATGAAAGATTTTATTGCACCTTGACATTTAGCCAATTACACTACAACCTTCACTCTTCTGTTCAACATTTCTTGAACGATGAAGCAAATTTTCTGAACACTCTTCTATCCACTCAGCTATCAGTTTCTCGCAGAGCTGCATTTCAGAACGCCGGGTACACCTGGTTTCAGCCATCATGGACTCCAATGTATCAAGGTCAAACAAGTGGACGTCGCTCACAGAGGCACATTGCGGATCAATATTACGCGGCACAGACAAATCTACCAGGAATAATGGCCGCCGACGCACCTGCTGCACCCCCTCCAGCACAGCGGGAGAAACGACGTAAACAGGCGCAGAAGTAGAGACGATTACGATATCTATCTGTTCGAGATAGGGCTGCCACTCACTGAAACGTATCACCCGTCCCCCCACCACGGAGGCGAGTTCGAGAGCTCGCTCATAGGAACGATTGGCCACAAATATCCCTTCTGCCCCGCGGGACTTGAGGCTCTGAGCCGTCGTCCGGGCTACCTCCCCGGCGCCTACGACCAGCACCTGCGCCCCGCTGAGGTCACTCAGGACACTGCCGGCCAACTGCACGGCCGCAGCCCCGACAGATGTTGGGCCTGAGGTAATGCGCGTCGAACTGCGTACCTTTTTTCCGATGTTGAACACTTGCTGGAAAACCCGATTAGTCAGCGACCCTGTCGTACCGACAGACAATGCTGTATGATAGGCTTCCTTGAGCTGCCCGAAAATTTCAGTCTCCCCCAATACCATGGAATCAAGGCCAGAGGCGACTCTCGCCAGATGCGTCAGGGCATCGGTATCGGAGTAATGATAAAAGAAATCGCGATATTCCGACTCATGGAGATGGGCTCGACCCAGGAAGTACGCCAGAATGGCATATCTGGCCAACGGAGCATCCGTGGCGCGATAATAAATCTCCGTACGATTACAGGTGGAAAGCAGTACGCACTCCTCAACTACCGGCAGGCGATACAGCTCAGCCACTACCTCTGCCGTCCTGTTGCGAGATACGGCGAAGCGCTCACGCACCGCTACCGGAGCAGTACGATAATTGAGGCCGAGGCAGCCAAACATCCCTGGAGTCTCCGACGTCGCCATCAGCTATGTGCAGCAAGTTTGATGATAGCCTCCACCAGACTGGGGATAGTGTGATCTGCCGCCTCAACATCCGGACGCAGCCCATACTCAGCCAGCGTAGCAGAGGTGATGGGGCCGATACTGGCTATACGACATCCCTCAGGCAGAGGAATCTGTAATGCCATGAAATGATGTACCGTACCGGAACTGGTGAAGGTGATGATATCTGCCCCCTGCTCTCGCAGCCTGCCCCGATTACCTCCGGGGTCATCGGTCTCTGCAACAGTACTGTACGCGATACACTCATCAACGATGGCCTGGCGTTTCATCAGCTCCTGGTAGATGACCCGCCGGCTCTGCTCACTATGCACCCACAGCATCGTGCTGTTGGCCAGGCCTCCGAATTCATCGGCCTTGCGGTCAAATTCGGCTATCAATTCCTCCGCGACAGCCTTCTTCGGCATCACGTCCACCATGAGTCCATACTTACGCAGTTCAGCGGCAGTTCCGGAGCCAATGGCTGCCAGTCGGGCGCCACCGATTTCTCGAATATCCTCGTAGACTGCAAAAAAGGCACGGAAAAAGCGTCGCACCCCATTGGGGCTGGAGAATACCAGCCAATCATAGTGAGGACTATCTACCACAGCTTCAGCAAAATCACGCTTATCCGACGGATCAGCAATTCGGATAGTCGGCAGCTCGAGCACATCAGCCCCCTGCTCTGCCAGTAGCTGCGCGAGTTCTCCGGCCTGCTCGCGGGTACGGGTTACCACAATTCGCTTGCCTACCAGCGGCAATTGACTACGCCAATCCAGCGAGGAAGCAAGGGAAACCACGTCACCGATGACCACCACCGCCGGGGCTCCCAGCCCATTCGATTCGACGGCATCAGACAGTGCTCCGGCGGTAGCCTTCACGACACGCTGCCGACCGGTAGCAGCCCACTGGATCGCCGCAGCCGGGGTTGAGGCATCCTGGCCGGCGTCGATCAAGGCAGCCATGGTCTCCCGCAAGCGACTCATGCCCATCAGCATCACTTTGGTACCCCGGGTCGCAGCTATCCCGGGGATATCAAGCTGGCTTTCTTGCTTATCAGCTCCTTCGTGCCCGGTAAAGACCGTAAACTGGGTGCACACACCACGGTGGGTCACCGGAATACCGGCATAGGCCGGCCCTGCTATGGCAGAGCTGATACCCGGTATCTCCTCAAAAGAAATACCGGCAGCATGCAGAGCCGCCCCCTCTTCGCCGCCTCGACCAAACACGTAGGGGTCACCACCCTTGAGCCGTACGGTACACTTATACCGGCCGGCACAATCCACCAGCAGGCGGTTGATTTCGTCCTGCGGCATCGCGTGATTACCGGCTCGCTTTCCGACGTAGATTTTTTTGCATTCAGGCTTGAGCCAGGCCAGCATAGCGGGTGCTACGAGAGCATCATACACCAGACAATCTGCCCGCTCCATCAGCTCACGACCACGAAGGGTCATCAAACCGGGGTCTCCGGGGCCGGCTCCCAACAGGTAAACTTTTCCCTTTGCCATATTCCTCGAAATGAACAAAATACGTTTTTACTCACGCAGCAAGCTGCAGGTCATTTTCTGATTCGGCATCAGAGCTCCGCTCGGGCTCGAGCGTTTCTGCCGGCACAGCAGGAGAAGCGGGAAGCGTCTGCGGCTCAGCGACAGGAGTCACGGTATCTGCCGGTGCTACTTCCTGAACAGGCGTTTCTTCCGCAGCCGGAGCTACAGACTCGCCAACCACGGGCGCCTGAACAGGCTGCTCGGGTGTGTTCTGAGATGTCGGCTCAGCCACCCTCGGCGTAGCCACCACTCCGGCACGAGCCATCAACTCTGACACCGTCACCAGTTGGAACCCCCTGGCCTGTAAACCCGTCACAATCCCCTCAACAGCAGCCAGAGTCGATGCATGAATATCGTGTACCAGAATGATAGAGCCGGGCTTGGCTCCATTCACAGCTCTGTTCACCACAGTTGATACTCCGGGACGCTGCCAATCGCGAGTATCGACATCCCACAAGATAGAACGCATGCCATATGTGGTGAACATGTGGTTCACGATGTTGGCAGTTGTCGCACCGTAGGGGGGACGCATCACCACCGGTGCTTTACCGGTGACACTGCGAATTTTCTCCACGCAACGACTCACTTCACTGTCAATTTTGGGCATGCTGCTGCGCGCCATATTGATATGGCTCCAGGTATGCACGCCTATCTCATGCCCCTCAGCGGCCGCACGTTTCACGATGGAGGGGAAGCGATTCACATTGCTTCCCAACACAAAAAAGGTACCGCGAGCTCCGTGTCGTTTGAGAATATCCAACACCTTGGGTGTATAGGCAGAACTGGGGCCATCATCAAACGTCAGAGCTACGTACATACCGGGGGCCTGAACACGCGACACTCGCAGCCCGGGACGACGTGGGACAATCTTCGCGGCTGCAGCTCGCTCAGAAGCAACCCGCTGAGCATTCGAAGTCTTCGAGGAAGAGCCCTTGCTGTTCCCTTTTTTCACAACGGAAGGTCCGCTGACCGGAGCAGGCACCTCCTGCTCACCCTGCTGCTGTTGGCAGGAGATCAGGCCACACAGAAGTATTCCGCAAACAACATACCCGATGATATCGAAACGCATGACGGGCGTTATTCTACCTCTCACTTCATCTTTTGGCAATCCCTTTTGGAGTCATTCTTTGTTTAGCTCCACATGCACATGTGTACCAAAGTTTAAGGAAATACAGAGTTATGGCTCAAAAGGCCATCTTCTGACAAGCGTTCCGTACGAAGGCATCAAATTTTTGGGGCACATGCGTTCTCCTCCAAAAAGGATGAGGGAAGCCTATCCAACAAAAACGGCACCGCTCCCGGGCAAACAGGAACAGTGCCGTGAAAAAGAACAGCGTCGCTTGCGGACGTGGCCTAAGCGCGCAGCTTAGGACTTGTAACGCAAACGCTTCTTGTGGCGGTTCTGGCGCATGCGCTTGCTGCGCTTGTGCTTGTTGATTTTGGCCTTACGTCTCTTCTTAAGCGATCCCATAATCGTTTATGATTCGTTTGTTGTTTCTCTGACGGGAGAATGTTTCACCCCCGGGATGTGCTCCCCGGGGCTTCCGCAGCTGGCTGTTTGTCAACCATCCCGGACTTAACGGGGCAATATGTAACCGCTAAACACCGAAAATGTCAAGCCGAAAGCGTCATTAGGACAAAAAAATTTACTTTTCTTATACATTATACGTGCTCACGGAATAATGTGACTCATATGAATGACATTGACGGAACTTGCTTCATGTCAGCGGTCGTATAGAATGAGAAGAGATGGACACAATGACGCCTCAGCACCATGCCCGATGGGAGCTTCCGCATCTGCTGGGGGCAGATACCATGCTGGTACCCATCTGTTGGGGCTACGCCTACAACACATGGGTTGGGAATGTCATCATCGTTCCGGAAACTTTTTTTACGGTGGCCATCCTTACCTGGATGCTGGCACTGGCGGGGCGTACATGGTATGGTCTGCGAACAGCGTCTGCTTTCTACAAAAAATATGCTCCGGCGCTTCTTCTGCTGCAGGCAGTCATCACAGCCCTCGCCATCTGGCTGATGTGCCGACAGGTCGGGGTACACATGCTGCAGCTTCTCAGGATGCCGGCACTTCTGGGAACTATCGGTGTGATATTCGGTGCCATGAATCGCACGATGGGACGCTTCTCGCTATCATTTGCGCTGGCTATTTCCTGCCTGCTGCCGGCTTCGTACCTGAATATCTCTGCCAACTATCTTCTCGGCTCTGATGCGGAGGCTCTGTTCCTTCTGGGGCTGTACTTTGTCAGTGCACCCGGCGCAGACAAGGCATTCCCCTATCGGCACACCACTCGCAATCATTTGATATGGCTACTGATACTCGGTATCTGGAGCGGCTATTGCGGCTGGGTCTGCTCCACGGCGGCAGCGAGAAACCTGTGCTACGCTATCGCAGGAAGCACCCCGATAATGGTATCTCTGCTCCTGCTTGGCAGGTACATCTCCCCCCGCGCCATGCAGGTCTGGCGCTATCCGGCTCTTGCTCTGCCCCCACTACTGGCTTATCTGATACTGTAGGCGCTATCGGCAGCTCAATCGATCTCCCACGCGATTGTCCGGCGATACACCTGACCGGGACGTAATTCGATGGTCGGAAAATGTGGCCAATGCGGAGAATCCGGGTAATTCTGCGCTTCCAAAGCCACCCCACCGCGGGGCAAAGGCAGATAATCACCGGTGTATACCTGTAAACCGGGAGCATCAGTGAGTACCCGCAGTGTCTTGCGACCATTGGTGAGAACAGCCGCTAATTTCACACCCGGGGTGGTCGGCAACACATAGTTATCATCGTACCCCCCCGCTATGGTTTCGGCAGCATTGCGCTCCCCCAACAGAGCCGGCTGACGCAAATCATACAAGGTCCCGTCCACGGGACAAATCAGCCCCGTGGGAATGTTGGCAACCATGGGGGTGTACGCAGAGGCGCGGACCTGCAGCAAATGCGCATCTATCGTACCGCTGCCGTTCAGGTTCCAGTATGCGTGGTTAGTCAGATTAAGCAGAGTGGGAGCATCGGTAACGGCCTCCATCTCCAGCGTCAGGCGCCGCCCCTCAAGAGTATAGCTCAGCCTGACCTCGACAGACCCCGGATAATTCTCCTCACCTGCAGGGGAAAGAAGACGCATCACCACCCGATGTTCATCCGCTGATTCAACCATCCACAGTTTACGATCAAAGCCCTCCTGTCCACCATGAAGATGATTAGGGCCGTTATTCACCGCCAGCTGATAGGTAACACCATCCAAATCAAAACTTCCTCCGGCGATTCTGTTGGCAACACGACCGCAGATACTCCCGCAATAGCAGGTATCAGATGCCACACCGGCAGCATCCTCCGGGCCATAGAGGCAGTTCATCCCCTCATACTCGAATCTCAGAAGGCGGGCTCCGTAATTAGTCAATGTGACCGACAACTCCGGCGAACTCAGCGTATACGTTGCAAATGTATCGTCTATCATACTATTCTTCTATTTGTTGAAATTTACCTTGATACCAGAACGGAAACTTCAGGGTGTTCCGCCTCTGGATTCCCACGAGACCACGCAGTTGTTCTCGAAGGTGACATCTGCCACTTTCTCCGGCACATAAACCGTGTCTACCCCGCCGCCGGTGTACCACCCGCCCCAGGGCCCCCAGTAGCTGCCATAGAAAACCGGACGCGACACCACCACCGGGCGCATTCTCGTGTACGTCCACTTCTCAAAATTCTTGCCCTCGGTCTGCCCGAGCATAGGACGCTCAGAGGGCTGCCCCCACGCGAGGAAGACAGCATCCTTACTCATGCCGTCACAGATGCGCCCCTGCTGCACCAGAGCCCGGTGCTCAGGGCTGAGCTGGCGGAACATGGCGGGATTGTTCTCTATACGCTCCAGCGGGGTCATCGTTGTACACGATGCCAGCAGCACAAACGCTGCCAAAGCTGATTTTCTGAGTGCTGTCACGATTCGGCTCACTGCATGACATTAGCACCAAATTTCTTGCTTGCCAAGAAAAAAAAACGATGATAGATTTATAGCCATACATATGAAAGCATCCTCATTGATTTGTACTTTGTTGAGCGTTCCTACCGTACTCTGCGCCTCTATCTGCGCGCAGGATGTCAAGACGAACATAAAAGAGTACCTGCCCTGCGATGGTACCGTCCGCCAGGGAAATGTCGTGCAGATAGCCCGCGATGCATCGTTCATCGAATTGCACCAGGCGGCGGTGGAGCGTTTTATCAAGCTTCCCAAGGAAAAGCAGGATGCCATCAACAAACAGGGAGCAGCCAATGAACTGATGCCTTACTCCGCGGATTTGTGGCCGGACAAGGCTGAATACGACCGCTATGTCGAGGCTTGGAAAAAAAGCCGACTCGTAGCACTGACAGAGGTTGCTATCGGGCTCAAAGATAACGGTAACAACACCTATTCCGTTCTTTCTGCCACGCGTGTTTCTGAAAACGGCACGATGCCGCTCACGATTGGCTCCCTGCAGTACGATGCTAACAAGAACGTCTGGATTTCCAACAACGGCGAGCTCAAGCCCACGGCTTTCTCCGCAGGCGAAAACTACGACTTCGGCGCCCAGAGCGGCACCGAGTGGACCATGGAGCGGGAAGATGCTCTCTCAAAACTCAGAGAGGTACTTCGCATCACCAAAACCACTGATGGAAAGGCCGTATTCGTAGCCTATGCCATGAGCGAGGTTTCTGCCATCAGTGGCACGGTCATCGCCAACCATGGGTACGTGATCTTCCTGCCGATTCAATCCATCGGGGCGAATGCCACCAAGCCCGGTCGCAAATAACACACTCCGCTTTCTTCGGGAGTCTGAGTACTGACTCAGGCTCCCTTTTTCCTTATCAAGGCAGCAGACAATCTGCAAATTATGCGAATCATAGCAGGTGCAGCCAAGGGATTGCCCATACGTGTTCCGCTGGAGGAAGTGCGCCCCACACAGGATCGCGTGCGCGAGGCTCTCTTCAACATACTCGGCTCTCTCATTGAGGGAGCCAGAGTATTGGACTTATTCTGCGGTTCCGGCTCTGTCGGCATCGAAGCCCTCAGTCGCGGTGCAGCCAGTGCGCGCATGGTGGATCTGGCCAGAAACTCGGTCACAACGGCTCGGCAGAATCTCGAGCGTTCGCGCCTGCGCGGCGGCACCGTGGTGATGAGTGATTGCCTGCAGTTCGTGCAACGCGACATGGGGCAGTACGATCTGATTTTTGCAGACCCGCCATACTGCAAAGCCATCGGTGACCGAGATATGATTGCGGAGCTGATGAACGATCGGCTGCATGAACTGCTCGCACCGGATGGCTATTTCATCGCCGAAGCCCAACTGGGCTACGGGGTGGGGGATTCTCGCTGCAGAGACTTCCCCGGTTGGCAGCTGGTCGACACCCGTAGTTACGGCGGCAATACCATTCTCTTCTACCGCAAATCCGACTAAACATCCTGCCCTCCTTATGAAACGTTTTCTCTTCCTCCTGCTCTACAATCTCTTCATTCCGCTTTTTCTCATCATCTCCATTCCCGGTTATCTCATCAAGATGAAGCGCCGAGGAGGATTCGGCACCGGGCTGTCTGAGCGATTTGGTATCTACCGGCGACGGCGCGAAGAGGAACCCACCGGGGGACTGTACGTCCACGCCGTCAGCGTGGGGGAAGTGTTTATCGCTCTCAAATTCATCCGCGAATGGAGCAAAACGCACAGCGAGCCGGTTGTTCTGGCTACATCTACAGCTACCGGGCACCAGATTATACGAGATGCAGCCCTGCCCAATGTGCGAGCGCTATACTCGCCGCTGGATTTGCCGGGGTTACCCGGCCGATGCCTGAAACGCTTCAATCCCCGAGCTGTCGTTCTGATAGAAGCTGAGCTGTGGCCTAATTTTGCCGAGGTATGCCACCGTCGCCACATACCGATGCTGATGCTCAACGCGCGTCTTTCTCCCCGTAGCGAACGGCGCTATGCCAAGATTAAGGGCGTCACCTCCCTGCTCTTCTCCCGACTCAACGCACTGGGCGCGCAGAACGAAAATGACCGTGGACGATTTGCGGGCATAGGGGTCGCCCCTGATATCATCCATGTAACCGGCAGTATCAAGTTCGATGTACTGGGGGATACCCCCCAGGGTGAGCGAGCCGATTTCCGCGCACTGCTCGATCAGCTTCGCTGTAATCGTCCCATAGCTCTGGCGGCCTCCACTCATGCCGGAGAAGAAGCGCTGATAGCCCGAGCTATACGAAAAGCTGGAGCCTACCCGCTCATCGTTCCGCGCCATGCCGAAAGACGCGCAACCGTCGTTTCAGATTTGCAGGCTGCCGGCTTCGCTCCCATATTGCGCACGGAGGGAACATTGCCAACGGAAATACCGGATAACAACTGCTACATTGCCGACACGACCGGAGAACTCAAGGACTGGACTAACCTGGCAGATGTCGTCATCATCGGTAAGAGCTTTCTGGCGAAAGGCGGGCAAAACCCCGTGGAAGCAATCGCCGCCCGCAAACCGGTCATCACCGGTCCCGATATGACCAATTTTGCAGATCTTGTCAAACTCCTGGAGGAGGAGGAAGGCATCTGCCGATGCTCAGCAAATGAGCTCAGCGCTGCTATCGCCCGTGCTCTGTCGGATCCCGATGCCACCATTAAGCAAACGGAGGCAGCGTATACTGCCCTCAGCATCCATTCCGGAGCCACACAACGCAGTGTCAAACTAGTGGAATCACTCTATCAATAACGATTTGCCGATGCCTGCTGCCGGATACAACGTCACAACTGACACCCCCTGAAAAAGCCATTCAATTTTCCTACTCCAGCCTGATAGCCCGAGCCGATTCGTATCTGCGCCGACGCCGCAGCCGCTCTGCGGTGTGGCGCTGGCTTCTGCCGGAGCGCATTTTTTCTCCGGGGCTCTGGCAATGGGAAGCAACGGGAGTCAGCACCGGTGCGGCTTGGGGGATTTTCTGGGCGCTGGCGCCCGTCCCCCTTCAGAGCATCTTTGCCATCCTGTCTGCGCTGATGTTCCGCGCCAATATCCCCATCGCTCTGGCAAGCTGCTGGTTATCATTCCCCGGTTATCAGCTCATCGTCTGGCCCCTGCAATGGTGGCTGGGAAACCGTATCATGGCTTGCTTCAACGCAGATTCAGGAATATCTGTAGCCATGACCAGACAGGCCGCGGAACTCATACTCTCAGGTGATTACGCCGAGCTGAGACAACTTCTTGGGCAGCAGCTTCCAGGAATTGCCGGTGAACTCATGCTGGGCTGTCTGCTCAGTTGCAGCATGGCCTACCTGCTGGTTTGGAGCACGGCTCGACTGCTCTTCCGTCTCGGACATAAAAAACTCCCCACCGAACATTGAGACGGCGGGGAGTATAAATCCTCAATCAGCGCGAATTACTGTTGTGCAGCAGCTTTGCGTGCGGCCTTTTCAGCAGCTTTGGCCGCCTTGGCCGCCATCTTCTCCTTCTCTTCCGGCGAAAGAATACGCGGGAATACCGGGCTGGGAGCCTGAACCGTATGTCCATCTTTCAGGATGCCCCAAGCCAGCGTCTGCGGAAGAAGAGACGAGGCGTCCACCTGCAACTGCGACAGAATACGAGCGGAAGCATCCGGAAGGACACAACCCAGCAGGAAGCCCACCTGTACACAACTCTCCAGCAGATGATTCAGCACGCGCTGCAATTCCGGCAAGCGGCTTTCGTCCTTAGAGAGCGCCCAGGGCTGCATCTGTTCGATGTAGCTGTTGCAAAGCCCCACGTGCGCATTCAGCGCCCCGAGAGCATCAGCCGTATTGTACGCGTCCATCAACTCCGAGAATCGGCTTACGGTATCAGCCATGCTCTTGCGAAGATTGGCAGAGAGCTCATCATCCGCCTCTCCTGTACGAACAACGCCACCACAATAGCGCACACACATGTTCAGCGAACGGTTCACGAGGTTGCCGATATCATTCGCCAGCTCCGTGTTATATATCATCTTCATGCGCTCAGCATCGTAGTCACTGTCGTAGCCGGTCTTGGTATCGCGCACCAGATAATAACGTACTGCCTCCGCCCCGAATACATCGCACAAGTCATTGGGGTCAACGATGTTCCCCAGAGATTTAGACATCTTCTCACCCTTGATGTTGAGCCAGCCATGCACCAGCAAGCGCGGCATCTCCTCATCAGCAAATCCCATGGCATGCAGCATACACAACCAGTATATACCATGTGCCGGCACCAGAATATCCTTGCCGATGACCTCACAGGCGGCAGGCCAGAGCTTCCCGAATTCCGGCAGTCCGCTATCTGCCTCGGCCAGATAGCCGGCGAAAGAAATATAGTTCACCAGAGCATCAAACCATACATAGGTCACAAACTCCGGGTCAAAGGGCAACGGTATCCCCCAGGAGAGTCGGTCTTTGGGGCGAGAGATACAGAGATCCACCCCCTCGGCGCGTTCTATAGCTTTGAGCAGATTCTGGCGACGGAACTCGGGCGTCACCACCTCCGGATGTGTTTCAACGTAGTGACGAAGCCAGGCTACATGCTGGCTGAGATTGAAATACCAGTTTTCCTCTTCCAGCTCTATCACCTCACCCCATTCAGGGCCGAACGTACCATCCTCGCCTCGTTCCTTGTCGGTGAGGAACTGTTCCTGACGAACAGAGTAGAACCCCTTGTACGCTTTTTTATACAGACACCCCTTTTCCAGCAAATTGCTCAGAATCTTCTGCACACAGGTCTTATGGCGGGCATCCGTGGTAGCCGCCCATCCATCGTATTGGATACCAAGACGCTCCCAGAGAGCGACAAAACGCTTTGTCACCATATCAGCGTACTCCTGCGGCTGCATCCCGGCCGCCTCCGCCTTCTGCTGTACCTTCTGACCATGCTGATCCACACCGGTCAACAGAAAAACCTCCTCACCACACATTCGGTGCCAGCGAGCCAGAACATCTGCCAGTACCTTCTCATAGGCATGCCCGATATGGGGCGAACCATTGGTGTAGTCAATTGCTGTCGTGATATAGAACATAGCCCGTTCATGTTATCACGCACCACCAGCCAAATCAAGCCCAATTTCCCCCCGGAAGTGGCATACTGAATTGCTTTTTTTGCTATCAAAAAAACGACTTGACGAGATAAAGAGTAACATTGTACAATCAGGAAGCGCAAGAAAGTTCTTTCTCAGTCAGCAAAAGCCAACGATGAACTTCCGTATATCCCCGAAGATTAGAAAAAGAAAGAAATTATGAACATTTGTATCGTATACGGTGAAAAAATGGCATCAACGAAAGGAGGGGTAGAAAGTGTATGCCATAATTTGGCCGGAGAACTCATAAAACTTAAAAGTGTTCGCATATTTCACCTCTTTATCAACCATAACGACGAGAGCGAAATCCCGGACGTATGTTATGAGCAGCTTCCCTGGGGAAACACCAAAGAAAAAAGACTGCGCTCTCAGTCTTTTGTCGAATCCTATATAAGAAAAAATAATATAGATATCATATGGAACCACAATCAGGGAGGAGTTTTTCATGAGCTCGTGTATGCAGCAGGAAAAGCAACCCACACGAAAGTTGTCTCCGTCTTACACAATAACCCAAGTGTTGCATTCGGTGAACTGATAGACAGACTTTCCTGGTATCGTTTCAAGAGCTTAGAACAGGGAAGATATAAAGATTTACTTATACTTCTCCTGAAATACCCATTCGCCTATCTTAATTCTTTCAGAAGAAGCTTCAACAAATTACGACATATTTATGCACACTCAGACTATCTTTGCCTGCTCTCCGAGCATTTTCGCAAAGAATTCCTCAAATTAAGCAAGCTGAAAGACAACAGTAAAATACGCGCCATAACAAATCCGATTGTACCTTGTGATTATCACTATAGCAGGACTGACAAAAAAAACCGGATTGTGGTGGTTAGTCGCCATGTATGGAAACAAAAACGCATCGATCGGATTATCCGGATATGGAGTAAAATTCAAAACAACTTTCCGGAATGGGAGCTCATTATTTTAGGTGATGGGGCTAATCACAGTGACTTTGTCCGAGTAGCAGAAAAAGCTCATGCTGAACGTCTCACTTTTGTCGGCATGCAGTCGCCGGATCAATATTACAGGACTGCAAAGATCCTTTGTCTGACCAGTAGCTGGGAGGGATTTGGGCTGGTTTTGACCGAAGCTCAGCAATACGGATGTGTTCCCATTGCATACAAGAGTTATGCATCTCTCGATGACATCATTATCAATGGAGAAACCGGCTACAGCGTCACAGCATACAAAGAGAAAGAATACATATCCAAGCTATCCGAACTCATGATAAACGAAGAGAAACGAGAGCAAATAGCAAAGAAAGCCATTGAACACGCCAAGAAATTTCATATTGACAGAATAGCGCATCAATGGCTCAGGCTATTTGAAGAAGTTATAAAAGACCAGAAACAACATTGATGTCATGTCTGTATTCAACTATCTAGCAGTAATTGGCCTCTTTGTTATGCCCCTGGCTTCGGGGGAGATGACGGAAGCGGAGACGGTTGTCTGGCAGGGAGTGGAGAACAGCTATCGGGTAAGTGATGAACTCTACCGCAGTGGTCAGCCGGACGAGGAGGGCTTCCGCGCTATTGAAGCGATGGGAATAAAAACCATACTTAACTTGCGGGAATATCACAAGGATGATAAGAAGGCATCCAAGACCAACCTTCTTCTGCTGCACTATCCAGTCGCGGCGGGAGCTGTCACAACGGCCGATCTGGCCGCAATCATGAGACTGATTCGGAATGCGCCCAAGCCCCTTCTGGTACACTGCTGGCATGGCTCTGACCGCACCGGTATCGTTGTGGCAACCTATCGCATCATCGAACAGGGGGCAGACGTCGACGCAGCAGAAAAAGAATTCACGGATGAGCGCTTCGGGCACCACGAATTCTGGTATGGCAATCTCCGTCGATTGCTGCGCAGCACAGATTGGGCGGCCTTCAAAAAGACGCTCGATGCTCCACCGGCCTCCTGATTCAGAAAGCAGGCATTTCTCTCAGAGGGGGAGCATCAGGTGTCGGCGAGCCCTCTCCTGCCGTATGAGGCTGTGAACCGGGCTGGATAACAGGGGCTGCATCAGCAGCCTTGATTGTCACTTTCGGTCGGTCTGCCGGTAATGGGTTCAGGGCCTTGTCCAGTGCCGTTTGGAACTGGACGCCGGGAGCACCGGCAAAGAGTATCGTGCTGCGCTTACTGACCAATACGGCGGTAGGGACAGCACTCACTCGGTACGCCAATCCGGCGCTGCCTTTCTCGTCATCCAGCAGGGAGTCCTGCATACCCGGAACTGATTGGAGAAGTTGCTGTAGGGACTCCGGGGTCTGAAACGGGGCTATCGGGCAAATGAGCAGATCCGGATACTTTTCCTGCATCTTCTGCAGATTTTCGACAATCGAAGCCCCTAACGGTTCATCGGGCGTCCAGAAAAGAAGAAGATTCACCTTATCCGGCTGAGGATAAGAGCTTACACGTCCATCAACGTCGCGCAGTTTCAACTGCGGTGGAATACAACCCTCGGAAAGATAGCGCAGACGATACGTCTGCTCACCGGCCACCTCCCCCAGCGTCGAATTACCGAATGGCGTTTCAGGAGCCCCCAGCAGCAACGACTGCTTCAGATAATAGATGCGTTTCCCGCGAGTCATGGCTGCACCGCCCTCGACTCCGGCTATCATAGGATTATTGAGCATGAGACTCATGGCCAGAGCAGCGCAGGCGCGTGTCGTCGGGTCGCTGTTACGGTTGTATATCTTCTGCACGATTTCATACTCTCGCACTCCGGCGTTCTGCGCCAGCGTAGCGCAGATATCACGTATGCCGGGATAGGCAAAATGTATCCTCTGCACAGATTTTATCAAGGCTTCAGCATAATAGGACACCTGATTTTGTTGAGATTCATCAAATGCGGCAGCAAATGCCTCCGGATGCTGCAAGATCCAGACAACGCCGGGAAGCGCCCAACTCTGTTCGAATTCAAAGGTAGGCACTGTTACGCTTTCTTCACGTTTCTTTCGGCCTTTGCCCACACTGACGGTTTCCTTGCGCGTACCTGTTCTGGCTGAGATAGCCCGCCAAAGGTCTGAAGCAATAGTTGTCGGATCAGGAGTCGGCACGGCAGCTGCCGCCTCAGGCGACGGAGCTTCCTGCGCAGCTTTCTGCCAGCCATCCACCTGTTGCTTCCAGATGCCAAGTACCCGATTCATTTCAGCTTCTGAAGCCACCAGGGGGGCGCTCATCATCGCAGTCAGCACACATGCAACTATTTTCTTCATGTCTCGCATTATACGGCACCGGACTTCTTGCGGCAAGAGGAATCTCCGCCAGTCACACCAAAAAAGCTGCCACCGCAGGCAAATCCCACAGTGGCAGCAGAAACATCAATGACAGAACGTTCAGTATCAGATGTTATACATCTTGGTATAATACTCGTCTGCCATACGGTCAGAATCAAAAGCAGGACAAATATCATTCATGGCGGTGAATACCAAATCCATCCATGCCTCTTTGTTATCGTAGTAAAGAGGCAGAATTCTGGACTCCAGGATGCTGTAGAAATTATCGCGGTCGGAGCGATCTCGCGCCTCAGGAGCCAGCCCCAGCTTAGCCTCGGGGATAATGAAGCAGTTGCTGCCATCGCGTGCAAACTCACGCACCCACCCATCATTCGTGGAGACAGAAATAGAACCATTCATGGTGGCAGACATACCGGAAGTACCGGATGCCTCACGAGTCACCACGGGATTATTCAGCCAGATATCGGAACCATTCTTCAACAGACGGCTCAATCCCAACTCATAGCCGGTGAGCACAGCGCAGCGCGGGTATTTCTCGCCCAGACGATTGAGCTTGTTGAAGATGTCCACTGCCGTGAAATCGGTCGGATAGGGCTTACCCGCCCATATCATCTGAACCGGGCGATTGGTACGCTGCAGCATGCGCTCAAACATTACAGGATTTTCTGTGATGAGAGCCGGGCGCTTGTAGGCAGCAAATCGGCGTGCCCATACAATGGTCAGCGTATCCTGGTCAAAAAGGTGGCCGGTCTGCTCACCCACCACGCGGAAAAGGTCACGCTTCAGCGCACGCTTACGGTTGCGGAAAGCCGCCTTGTCGCGGGCAATAAACGCCTCAGCCAGCTCGGCATCCTGCCAGTACGCGCTATTCTGAGCATTGGTCACATGGGTGATGGGGCAGATATCCGAATAGCCCTCCCACATATGGCGCGATACCTCACCGTGCAGAGCGGACACACCATTGGCCATGTGAGAAAGGCGCAGGGCAGCAAGGGTATAATTGAAAGTCTGCTCATGCGGATCCAGCTTCAGCATCGCGCGCACCTGCTCCAGCGAGAGCCCATCAAAGAACGAGAAATTATGCATCAGGTTGATGTCCATCTTCTCGTTACCGGCCTCTTCGGGAGTATGGGTTGTAAATACAAAGCGCTTACGCACCTCTTCCACGTTGCCGCCATTGCGGGCCAGCATATTGAACGCGGCACCGATGGCATGAGCCTCGTTCATGTGGTAGATTTCCGGCTCCACCCCCAATTCCTCAAACAGACGGGCACCGCCCTGCCCCAGCACGATATACTGGGAGATACGGGTCATGGGGTTGGAGTCATAGAGACGCTGCGTGATGGAGCGCGAGATGTCATCATTCTCGGGCAAATCCGTTGTCAGGAAGAACATCGGAGCCGTGCCGAAGGTATCGGGCCGCAGATACAGGGCTTTCACCCATACGGGCGAATTGCAGATGTGAATGAGGAACTTGATATTATGGTCCTCGAGGAAGCTGTATTCCTTACGACGGTACTGCACAGCCATCGAACCATCTTCTGCACGGATCTGGTTGTAATAGCCATACGACCACAGAATACCCACACCCACGAGATTCTGTCGAAGGGCACCTGCTGAGCGCATATGGGAACCGGCCAGATACCCCAGACCGCCGGAGTAAATCTTAAATACGTTATCTATAGCATACTCCATGCAGAAATAGGCTACCGACTTTCCGTACTTGGGGTCAATCTCATACGGATGTGCATACTGTGCGGGCAAGAACGAACTGCTCATTATCGTGAATCTGATGTTGTTTATAGTACTCTCGGCTGCCAATCCTCTCATAACACGGCAAGTCAGGCAACCGATAGTGTATCTTATACAGGATTTGGCACACCTAGAAAAGAAAAAAATGGGTCAACTCACGGCATACTGACAAGATTGACAAGATTTGGCTGACTGCCGCACTAACTGTTTTTCCTCAGAAAAACAGCATTCACCCGAGGAGCTATTCGCAAATCCATCTCAGAGAAGCGCTCCCATCATGCGAGTCCGGAGATATCATAATTCTCCGCCCACGACTTGAGCTCCTTACCCGTGTAGGATGAAAGGCCGTCAGCTGTCAGCTGTCTGGCCAATACTGCAGCCGATATCAGCATGCGCAGCGTGTCATCATCCGCAGCGTAGCCACACTTGACCTCACCGCTGCGGGTCATGACAATACCATCCGCGCGAGACATGGAATTGAGCTCGATAATGGCCTTCGTCAGTTGTTCACGATTGATTTCGAATGTCGGAGCTTCACTCATAATTTTTTGATAGGATCAGGTGTACGGAAAAGACAGCCGGTCAGGAAAGTGGCCATCGTCCCCACGGTCACACGCCAGGGGAAGGCAATGGCGGGAAGCCAGCCCTGTCTGCCGCCGATTTCCAACAGAATGACCACGGCAAACCCCGTGAGCATGGCAATGATGTTACCGCAGTCGTTACCACGCTCTCGCGTGAGCATCCCCAGCAGGAACACCCCCAGCAGGGAGCCGTAGGTATAGCCGAAAATACCCAGAGCTATCGGCAGTATTCGTACCGTCGGATCCATCACCGTCAGCCATGCCGTGCCGGCGCCCACAAGAATCAGCAGAGCGGCAAACAGCACCGTCAACCAGCGGACAGCGCGCAGCTGCTCCTGCTGATTGGCTTTTGGGCGGAAAACGTCCACATACCAGTCACGCGTGGCGGTGGTGGCCAGCGCATTGAGCGCCGTAGAGAGAGAGCCCATGGCAGTGGCCAGGAGAGCGGCCACCAACAGCCCTCGCACACCCACCGGCAGACAGTGAATGATGAACCAGGGGAAAATCTCAATCTGTTTTTCCGGCGGTATAATGCCGTTCTGCGCGAAATAGACAAACAACAGCATACCGCAGGAAATGAACACCAGCACGATGGGCATATCCATCAACCCGGAGAGAATCACTGCACGAGCCCCTTTCTTACTGTCCGGAGCAGCCAGCATGCGCTGCACCATATCCTGATCCGTGCCGTGTGTGGCCATGGTGATGAACGTAGAGCCCAGCACCGCGCTCCAAAGCGTATATTCACTCCCCAGGATATTCCTGATATCGGCCCAGAGCCCCTGCCCCGTCAACCCCGTATCGAAGAAAGCCCAAGGCTTCAGATTCTTGATTTCGCAGGGATTATAATCTTTGTTGCCCAGATGATAGCAGATACTATCCCAGGCTGCGCCCCAGCTGCCGCCGGCCTTGATGCTGAAGAGCAACACACCGATGGTAGTCACCAGCGACACCGCCAGAATGGAGGCCTGCAACACATCCGTCCACACCACGGCCTTAAGCCCGCCCAGCGTGGTATACACGGCGGTGGCGATAGTGATGAAGGTGAGCGCGGCAATATAGATCACCACGGTTTCCACCTGTCCGGCGCTGTCCTGTCCGGTCACCATCATGTAGGCTATCACCAGCAGAATACCGGCAAAGAACAGGCGGGTACCGCTGGCCAGCACGCGACTGATGAGGAAAGTCACACTCGCCCAACGGCGCGTATTCAGCCCGAATCGCTTCTCCAGATACTCGTAGATGGAGACAACATTATACTGATAGTAAGGCTTCAGGAACAGGCGTCCCACGATGATACGCCCCAGAATCGTACCGATGGCCAGCTGGGCATAGGTGAAGTTGCGCAGGGCGAAACCCTCGCCGGGGGCACCCAGGAAGGTGGCCGCGCTGATTTCCGCCGCCAGAATAGAGGCCAGAATCGCCCACCACGGCAGGTTACGATTGCCCAGGGCATAGCTCTCCAGACTCTCCTGCCTGCGTCCCACATAGAGCCCAATGCCAAAGATGGCGCAGAAATACGCCAGTACTACCAATATATCTATCATGCAACAGCGAAAAAGCGCCGGCGGTCAGATGCTGCTTGTCTCTGACCGCCGACGTGTAAGGTTATGATGCTCAGCCCAGTTTATATTCCAACGCCGCGGCCACCAGCCCGGAGAAGAGCGGATGCGGTGTCGTCGGACGGCTCTGGAACTCAGGATGATACTGACAGGCGATGAAATGCGGATGCCCCGGAAGCTCCACAACCTCCACGAGCCCATGCTCATCATTCACAGCAGAAATGACCAGACCGGCCTTCTCGCAAGCCTCGCGGTACTCAGCATTGAACTCGTAGCGGTGACGGTGGCGTTCGGAGATAGTTTCCTTGCCGTCGTAAAGCTTGCAGCAGAGGGTATCAGGCGCAATGTGGGCAGGATAGGCTCCCAGACGCATGGTGGCACCCATATTCTTGATGAGCTTTTGCTCTTCCTGCAGACAGATGACGGGCGCAGAGGAGCCCTTGTCGAACTCCGTAGAGTTCGCATCCTTGAGCCCCAACACGTTGCGGGCAAACTCTATCACCGCCACCTGCATACCCAGGCAGATACCAAAGAACGGAATCCCCTTCTCGCGGGCATACTGCACAGCCTTAATCTTGCCTTCCACGCCGCGCTCACCGAATCCGCCCGGCACCAGAATGCCGTCCACATCACCAATCATGGTTTCACAATCGCCGTTCTCCAGAGCCTCGGCATCCACGCGAACGATCTCCACGCGGCAGTCATTCGCCGCACCAGCATGCGTAAAGCTTTCGTAAATAGATTTGTAGGCATCCTGAAGGGAGATGTACTTACCCACCACAGCAATACGAACGCTGTGGGAGGGGTGAATGACGCGCCCCACAAACTTCTGCCAATCGTCCATCTTCGGCTTGGGCACCGTGATACCCAGCACCTCCGTCACGATGCGATCCACGCGGTCGCGGCCCAGATCCAGCGGGCATTCGTAGATGGAGTGCTTCACGTCGCAGAACGCCACCACATTGCGCGGCGGCACGTTGCAGAACATACCTATCTTCTTCTTCTCGCTCTCCGTCAGGTTGTCCATCTCCGTGCGGCACACGATGATATCCGGCTGGATACCGATTTCACGCAGCTTGGCCACACTCTGCTGGGTCGGCTTGGTCTTGGTCTCACCGGCCGCCTTGATGTAGGGCAGCAGGGTCACATGGATGAAGCAGCAGTTCTGGCGCCCCACCTCCAGCGCAAACTGGCGCAGAGCCTCCAGGAAAAGATAGCCCTCAATATCACCCACCGTGCCACCGATTTCCGTGATGATGACATCACATTCCTTGTTGGCCTCGGTCAGGTCATAGAGACGCTGCTTGATTTCATCCGTCACGTGCGGGATATACTGCACCGTGCTGCCCAGATAATCTCCGCGGCGCTCTTTCTCCAGCACATGCTCAAACACCTTGCCGCTCGTCAGATTGTTCAGGCGCGACAGCTGGCAGTGAACAAAACGCTCATAGTGCCCCAGATCCAGGTCAGTCTCCGAACCATCATTGAGCACATACACCTCACCGTGCTGGTAGGGGCTCATCGTGCCGGGGTCGATGTTCAGATAAGGGTCAAATTTCTGCATCGTCACTTCCAAACCGCAGTGCTCCAGGAGAGTACCGATGGAAGCCGCTGCCAGACCTTTACCGAGGGAAGATACCACGCCGCCTGTTACAAAGATGTATTTCATGGTGAGTGTACGTTGTTGTTCTGCTGCTGCCAGACTACCAGATTCTTCCTCAAGTGTCGAGCCTTTCATTCTCCGCATTTCGCACAAACACTGCGATATCACCATGCAAACTTTTTATTGTTATTACATTACAAAAGACTTGCCAAAAGAAAGATTTTGCCCTATACTTTTGTAACCAGGTTTCACAAGCTATTGACACATGAACACGAAAAGACGACTGCAACGCTACATGCAGGAAGTGCGGGAGGCCGGACGGCGGGAGATGTCGGCGGCGGTGGGGGTGAGTCATGTGATGACCGGACGACTGGTACGGGAACTGGAGGAAGAGGGCATCCTGAAAGAATGCGGCATGGCGCCCTCCGGCGGCGGGAGACCGGAAGTACGCTACCGCTACAACGGCGCACACGGCACCGTCATTCTCTTTCGGCTGGAGGAAGAAGATTCCGCACATCGCGGCATACTGGAGCAGCTGGACATGAACGGGCGGGTATTGGAAGAAAAATCAGCCCGCTTCACCCATCTGCAAGCAGAAATGCTGGATGACTGGTTGGATGAGCTGACGCACCGATGGCGGCGCAAACCACAGCGCATCGTCCTGCATCTGCCGGAAGGCTTGCTCGCGCGTGAGCTTGCAGCACATCTGCAGCAACGCTGTACCATTCCGGTGAAACGGCTCAACACCGCCGAAGCGCTGGCAGACAAACGCCCCCATACCCTGACCCTGCTCTGCCGGCAAGGCATGCCACCTCAGGCCGCCTACCGCAGCGAGGCAGAACTCCTGCCCTGCAACTACCTGCACATGCTTCCCCTGCCCGACCGCTGGGAAACGATGGACTACAGCGACCATACATTGACGGAAGAAATGATTTGCCGACTGATACAATCTCTCACCTGCGTACTGGGACAGGAGCGAGTAGAGCTGTACTGCGATTACCTGACAGAACGCCTCATTCCCCGCATCCGCTACAACCTCTCCGCCAAGCTCAAAGGCATGGATCGCATGCCGCGGCTGTATTTCCGCAGCATCAGCGAAGATAAACTAACCGAAGCAGTGCATCGTGCTGCCGTCCGGTACGCATAGGCCGCCCAGCCCCGACAATCTGCCAATTATTCAGCAGCGCAGCCCCGGTGCGAATCATAAGGGCATATGATATCCACTGTACTTTACCCTATCCTTGCCCTTCTCAGCACCGATTTACAGGCGCCTCAGAGCACACAGGTGCTGGCTGCCAATACGGTCGGCACTCCGTCAGACTCCATCCTCCAACCTATTCTCGACACAGCTCGTGACTATTCCAACCAGCGAGCCCGCGAACGCCGCGAAGACAAACGAGACGAACGCCGTGCAGAACAACGCCGGGAAAGACGTTCTGACGAGCGCGATTTCCGCCGTGATGACCGCCATCGACAGAGGCATCACTCCCGCGATCGACGCTGAATACCCATCTCAACTTTTCCTGCATACTTCGTGTTTGCCAAAAGCCCGGTTCTGTGATAGAGTGGCGGCGCGACATACAGACAAGCGCGCGCTATGCCACGTACTCTCTGCTACATCCTCCTGTTTTTCGGCCTCGGCACATCGCTGCTCTGCGCAGAGGTCCTGCATGGGGTGTGTAGCCGGGTAAGCGATGGCGATACCCTGATTCTGACACAGCCGAACAGGAAAGAACTCACCATTCGCCTCTATGGCATTGATGCACCGGAGAACTCGCAGGATTATGGGAAAGCCGCCAAAGCGAGGCTCAGCGAGCTGGTCAGCGGTCAGCACATCCGCGTCGTTACCCGCTCCACCGATCGCTACGGCAGAATCATCGCCCGAGTCTACCGCGATGAGCTCGACATCAACCTGACCCTGGTACAGGAAGGTTGCGCCTGGCACTACGTCCGCTACGCGCCCCAGGCTCTTGAGCTGGCCGAAGCCGAGACACTCGCCTGCGTCGGCAAAGCAGGACTCTGGCAGAACCCCGCGCCCATTCCACCCTGGGAATATCGTCACGGTGCCCGTCCCGCACTTCCCAACCCGGACAATCATCCCTACTGGATAAGTGAGCACAACATCCTCCACAACGCACAGTGCAAATATTTCGGGGTCACCCAGCGGGGTCGCTATGTCGCCGAGCCCGGCGCCGATACCACCAATTGTCGACTCTGCAACGGAACGGCAGCAGAGCCAACCGGCACTTTTCCGACCTGGTGGAACCTGCTCCTGCTGGTGCTATTCTTTTTCCTTCTCCCCATCGTTCTGATACGGCTTCTTATCATACGGGCGCGAGGAGAGGGGTAAATCAGGCTCCGCGCTCGCATCCTCCCACCACCCTGGAGAATCATGCAGGAGAAATCATACATCGCCATTGACCTCAAGAGCTTCTACGCCTCCGTAGAATGCATCGAGCGTGGGCTCAACCCTCTCGACACCTACCTGGTGGTGGCAGATGAAAGCAGGACGGATAAAACCATCTGCCTTGCCGTTACCCCGGCGCTCAAATCATACGGCATTCCGGGACGTCCCAGGTTATTTGAGGTCCGGCAGCGCGTGAACGAGGTCAACGCCATGCGACAGCATCAGGCCGGCAAACACCGGATGACCGGCGCCACCTGCACCCACACCGAGCTGCTGCGCTCCCCCGGGCTGACGCTGGATTTCATCATCGCCCCGCCTCGCATGGCGCACTATATGGAGTACAGCACGCGTATCTACAACGTATACACCAAATACGTATCCCCTGAGCACATAGTTGTCTACTCCATTGATGAGGTGTTCATGGATGTGACGCCCTATCTCGCCACCTACCACTGCACCCCGCACCAGCTGGCCGGGCGCATTATCCGCGATATCCTGAGCACCACCGGCATCACCGCGACCGCCGGTATCGGCACCAACCTGTACCTTGCCAAGATTGCCATGGATATCGTAGCCAAACACATCCCGGCAGACCGGGATGGGGTACGCATCGCTGAGCTTGATGAAATGAGCTACCGTCGGCAACTATGGCATCACAGGCCGCTCACCGATTTCTGGAGAGTGGGGAAAGGCTATGCCCGAAAGCTGGAACAGAACGGGCTCTACACCATGGGCGACATTGCCCGCCGCTCCCTGCAGAATGAAGAGACCCTCTATCGGCTCTTCGGTAAGAATGCCGAGTTACTCATCGACCACGCCTGGGGCTGGGAGCCCTGCACACTGGAAGCAATCAAAGCCTACCATCCGGAATCGAAGAGCCTCTGCTCAGGGCAGGTACTCCATTGCGCCTACGAACCGGAGAAGGCAAAACTCGTACTTCGGGAGATGGCAGACCTGCTGGTGCTGGATCTGGTAGCAAAAGGCCTTGTGACCGACCAGATTGTCATTACCGTGGGCTATGATATAGAGAATCTGGTCGACCCGGAGCGGCGGCGCCGATACAAAGGGCCGGTCTGCATCGATGCATACGGACGTGAGATTCCGGAGCATTCGCACGGCTCACAGAATCTCGGTCTCTTCACCTCATCCACCAGACTGATTATACAGGCCGTTTCAGAATTGGCAGACCGGCTGGTAAACAAAAAACTGCTGGTACGTCGGCTGACTATTGTTGCCAACCATGTCGTCTCGGAGAGCGAGCTGGCACCATCGCAGCGCAAGGAAGAACAACTGGAGCTGTTTACTGACTACACGGCACGCCGGAAACAACAGGAAGAAGAAACCCATGCTCTGGTCAGAGAGCGCCAGATGCAGCAGGCAGTGCTGAATATCCGTGAAAAATTCGGCAAAAACGCCATCCTTCGCGGCATGAATCTGGAGGAAGGCGCCACCGCCCGAGACCGCAACAGTCAGATAGGAGGCCACCGAGCATGAACGACACCTACGAAGACATCATCCGGCTACCCCACCATGTATCGCAGCGCCATCCGCAGATGAGCATGGCCGACCGCGCCGCTCAGTTTTCACCCTTCGCTGCCCTCACCGGTCACGAAGACGCCATCAAAGAAGCCGCCCGACTGACGGAAGAACGCCCCCTGCTGGACGAATCCGTCAAGTGGGAAATCAGTGAGCGGCTACAGCTCTGCCGGGCAAATCCTCAGCTGCCGGCTACGCTCACCTACTTTGTCCCGGATTCGCGCAAAAAAGGAGGCCACTATGCCGAAAGCTACGGTAAAATCCGAACAATCATCCCGCATGAGCGCCTGATTATCATGGCAGACGGCACTCGAATCCCGATTGACGATGTAATCAGCGTTGAGATAATGTCAACTTGACACCCCCGGTTCAATCACGCCGAATAAGCGATGCGGCATACTCGCGCGCCCAGGCATCAGCCGCGAGGATGATATCCAGCTGTCCGTGGTAATCCTCCGGGGTGGCAGCGGCGAGCGTTTTCTCCACGGTCTGCCAGATACCGGGGAAGCTGAGCCGACCCTCCACGAATGCCTGCACAGCCACTTCGTTGGCGGCGTTGTACATGGCAGGCATCGTGCCGCCGGTGAGCCCGGCATGGCGTGCCAGATTCAGCGCAGGGAAATCATCCCAACGCGGGGCTTCGAAACGCAGGGCGGCAATCTCTGCCAGATTGAGATGCGGCAGAGAATTATCAATACGCTCCGGCCAGGTGACGGCATACTGAATGGGGAAACACATATCGCTGGAGCTGAGCTGCGCCAGAATGGAGCCGTCGCGATACTCCACCAGAGAATGCACAATGCTCTGCGGATGCACGATGACATCCACCCGCTCCATGGGAATATCGAAAAGCCAGCGCGCCTCAATCATTTCCAGCCCTTTGTTGAAGAGAGTGGCAGAATCGATGGTAATCTTGCGCCCCATCTTCCAGGTGGGATGCTTGAGCGCCTGCTCCAGCGTAACCTTTGCCAGCTGTTCGCGGGGGGTGGTGCGGAACGGGCCGCCGCTGGCGGTGAGGATGAGGCGGCTCACCTGCTCTGCGCCGCCGTGGTTGCCCTGCAGGCATTGGTAGATGGCATTGTGCTCACTATCCACGGGCAGCACATTGATTCCCTTCTCCGCCGCGCGCGTCATGACCACCTCACCGGCCATCACCAGAATCTCCTTGGAGGCAATCGCCAGATCCTTCCCGGCCTCAATGGCACAGAGCGTGGGTTGCAGCCCGGCAGTGCCGATGATGGATACCAGCACCATGTCTGCTTCCTCCAGTGCGGCCAGCTCACACAGCCCCTCCAACCCGGCACAAATCTTCACATCTGCCGGGAGAAGCGCGCGCAGCTCTGCGACCTTGGATTCATCGAAGATACACACATGGCGCACACCGAATTCTCGCGCCTGCTCGGCCAGCTTGCCGACACTGCTGTGGGCCGCAAGCGCCACCACCTCCATACGCTCCGGGATATCGCGCGCCACTTTGAGTGCGCTGGTGCCGATACTGCCGGTGGAGCCGAGGATGACGACGCGTTTTCTCTTCATACGCCGACTATTCTACGGCAAATCCGCTGAAAGTCAATCTTTCATTGTTGCAAGCTCACGCATGGAATGGTAGAATGCAGCCAATGAATCTGCTTGCCCACACTACCCTGAGTTCTCTGTACTCCGGCACCTGGTACTTTGCGTACATCATGGACTATTGCCTGAAAATAAAGGTCAGAGAGCGTTATCTCAATATCCGCCTGACGGATGTGACACGGGACGAAGAATGCGAACTGACGCCCATCAGCCTCAATGCCGCCTATCTGGCGTTCCGCATGGACAGCAGCTGGGGACCCTTGAGATTCCACCTCTATCCGCATGCAGAATCCGGCGGTATTCTGGTGGAGATATGGGACACCGACCGCTTTTTCCGCAGTGATGAGGTCTACCCGAAGCCTCCACATCGTCATGTCGCACATATCACGTGCACGGATGAAGATTATCCCGCATGGATTGAGGGTGTATGGAAAACTGCTCTTTGGGAAGACGGTCGCCGCCTCTACCTCAACCGCATCAGTCCGCGGGAGCTGCGGCTGGTCTCCTGGTATACGGAAGAGGACGGAACGCCGAGCTATGACCACGTTGCAGAGGTGTACACCTGTGGCTACACGGGTCTGAAAATGAGTCTGCGGCGGCGGGATTTTCTCTACAGCCCGGTACAGGAAACGAACATCCTCTTTGACAACGGCAGGCAGGAGCTTTCCGTGGAGTTCAACCGCATCTGCCGTCCCGCCCGGGTGCTGCCGGAACCCGATCAATTCCCGGATGCCTGGCGGGATTGAGGGGACAACCCCATCAGTTGCAGTAACTTATCCTCCCGTGTCGTAAAGTTTGAGTAAAGAACTCGGTAAATGCCCATTTACGAATTTGGAGTTACGATTGACGAATTTAAAATTCCGCTCGCTCTGCTCGCATGATGAACGATAAATGACGCTTAGCGTTAGTTGAAAACATCTGCGCGTAGCGCAGCAAAGGTTGAATTCGTAATTCGTCAATCGTAAATCCCGACAACTTCCCATTTATCAGGATGAGGAAGCTTCGTCAGCCGTTGCTTCCCTCCATTGTCAAGAGTGATAGTATTGTCGCAGAAATAATCTGCCTGCATATCGCTGCAGGAACAGACCATCAACGAGATTACTGCCGCAACCATGATTGAGCAGGGTTTCATTTTCCGTGCGTCCAGGCCAGTATTTTCCGTGTTGTCGGCTGCACCAGATATTCCGCTGCACCACCCTTCGAGCGGGGCGGCAAATCGCAGATAGTCACCAACACATAGCGTTGTCCGGGCTCAAGCTGCGGCTGTTGCAGGAAGCGGCGGCGCGACGCTTCTTCACTTGTCAGCACGCGGTAGCCAAAGCGGAGGTAATTTTTCATCTCCCTGCCCGCGCGGTATCGCTTTTTATAGTCATTGATGCAGACGGTGAGAATCTCCGCATCCAGCTCAGATGCAGGATAGGTGGCGATAGAAGGCGCAGGTTCTGCCTGCATCGGGCACGCTCCGATACAAGCGAGCACCAACAGAGCCCGGAAATTTGATGATATCTTCCCCATGATTCCTCTCCGGCTATCAATTCCCTCTGGCAGCATAATCGGTGCGCTGGTCGTCACCGATGGGGCCCACGGCGAAGTAGCGGGCCTGCGGGTGATTGAACACGAGCGCACAGACGGAGGATGCGGGCTGCATCATGTAGGTATCCGTGAGGGTGGCACCGGTGCGGGCGGTAGCATCCAGCAGGGAGAAGATAGTTTCTTTCTCCGAATGGTCAGGCTGCGAGGGATAGCCGCAGGCCGGGCGCACAGACGTGCGGGCATCGCCGTCCGCAGGCGGCCAGATTTGGTTGATGACCTCGTGCGTGCATTCGGCAAGGGCTTCTGCCATCATGTTGCAGAGAGCGGCGCAGAGGAGCGAGTTGTAGGTATCGTGCGCGGCATCGAACTCAGCCGCCCATTCCTCACCGCCTGTGACGGAAAGCTGGAGTGCCCCGACATAGCCCCCCTGCCCCTGCGGCGCAACAAAGTCGGCCAGGGCAAGGCGCGGTTTATCGCTGACTGTCTGCTGGCGCATGGTGCGCAGGATAGTACCGCCCTCCACCACGATATCATCCACCGCACGGTATGCCGGCCAGATACCGACAGCGGCGCGGGCTTTCAGACGGGCTTCAGCCTGCGCGCGGGCAAAGAGAGCGCGGGCATCATCCATGAGCTGCACGGCCTGCGCCACCTTATCAGCGGGGGCATTGGGATGGAATGCCCCACGGGCGGGATTCCATACGCTCTGCAGCTCGAAGAAGCGCAGCAGGATGCTCCAATCCGCAGCATCCAGAAGCTGCTGCCAGCTCAGGGCATAATCCGGTTGCGGCGTGTGACAGGCACAGCCGCAGGGAACGCCCACGATAAAGACACCGGTGCGGCTCGGTACGGGTTGGGGCTGGGCCGCCCAATCCACGGGCAGAGCCTGTGCGCGAGCCTGCTCCAGCGGCAGGAGGGGCACATGTTTCTCTTCAAACTCCTCACAGCGGCGCTTCTGCTCAGCCTTGATATCCGCAATAACCTGCTCCCGTTCCGCACTCAGCAGAGAGGCTGCCACGGGAACAATGGTGGAGGCATCCGCCGTCTGCACTACCACCCCGGAGGGGTAATGCGGCGCGAGCTTGAGCGCCGTGTGCAGCGGGCTTGTCGTTGCGCCGCCCACCATCAGCGGCAGCGTGTACCCTGCGGCTTCCAGCGCCGCCGCCACCTTTGCCATCTCATCCAGAGAGGGGGTGATGAGCCCGGAAAGAGCCACAATATCTGCTTTTTCGCGCTCAATGGCGGCCAGGATATCCTCACAGGGAACCATCACCCCGAGGTCAACCACGCGGAAACCATTGCAGGAAAGCACAACGCTGACGATATTTTTGCCGATGTCATGCACATCTCCCTTCACCGTGGCCAGCACCACCGTACCGGCAGAGGAAGCCGAGCCGGCCGCTGCATTCAGCAGCGGGGTCAGAATGGCTACGCTCTGCTTCATCACGCGGGCACTCTTCACCACCTGCGGCAGGAACATTTTTCCGGAACCGAAAAGCTCACCAACCTGCTTCATCCCCTCCATGAGCGGCCCTTCTATCACCGCCAGCGGCGTGCCGCAGAGCTCCAGAGCCTCGCGGGTATCGGGCTCAATGAAATCCGTGATACCGTTGACCAGCGCATGCGCCAGACGCTCCTGCACCGGGCGACTGCGCCATTCGGCTACGGGTGCGGCGGCTTTCGAAGCAGCAGCGGAGGCGGTGGCTTTCTCCCGTTCCCTGGCGGCAGCCAACTCCTGAGCATAGGAAATGAGACACTCCGTCGCATCCTCACTCACATTCAGCAGCACATCCTCCACCAGCTTGCGGCGGTGTGCGGGAATGCTCTCATAGTCATCCATCAGTGCCGCATTCACGATGCACAAATCAAGCCCGCCCTTTGCCGCATGGTGCAGGAAAGCGGAGTGCATGGCCTCACGAACGGGGTTGATACCCCGGAACGAGAAAGACACGTTGGAAATACCGCCGGAAATGTGGCACAGCGGGTGGCAACGGTGAATTTCCTCCGTCGCCTGGAAGAAATGCAGCGCATGGTTGGCATGCTCGGCAATGCCGGTGCCTACCGTCAGCACGTTCGGGTCGAAAATGATATCTTCTTCCGGGAATCCGACCACCTCCGTGAGCAGACGGTGGGCTCGGTGGGCAATATCAATGCGGTCCTGACGGGCGCAGGCCTGCCCCTTCTCATCGAATCCCATCACCACCACAGCGGCACCGTAGCGGCGAATGATGCGAGCCTGGCGCAGGAATTCCTCCTCGCCGTTCTTCAGGGAAATGGAGTTCACGATTCCCTTGCCCTGCATGCAGCGCAACCCGGCCTCGATAATCTCCCATTTGGAGGAGTCCACCATGAAAGGCACGCGGGCAATGTCCGGCTCAGCCGCCACGAGGTTAAGAAAACGGGTCATGGCGGCAGGGCCGTCAATCATTCCATCGTCAAAACAGAAGTCCAGCACACGCGCCCCCTTCTCCACCTGTTGGCGGGCAATGGAAACGGCCTCCTCATACTTACCCTCACGGATGAGACGCGCAAACTTCGGCGAGCCTGCCACGTTGCAGCGCTCCCCAATGAAGAGGATACCCTCGCTGCGGTGGTGGTTCATGGCTTCCAGCCCCGCCAGGCGCATGGAGCCATCGGCGGGCTTTGTCGGAATCGTTCGCGGCGCAAAACCGGAGACGGCATCGCGGATGGCGGCGATATATTCCGGCGTAGTGCCGCAACAGCCGCCCACCATGTTAAGCAAACCTTCCTCTGCATAGCCACGCAGAATGTTGGCCATGAATTCTGCGCTGTGGGCATAGCCCGTGGGGCTGAGCGGGTCGGGCAAGCCCGCATTCGGGTACATGCTCACCGCGCAATCTGCCAGAGCGGACAGCTCACGCGCAAAAGGCAGCATGAGGTCTGCCCCCAATGCACAGTTCATGCCGACGGACAAGGGCGCAGCGTGGCGCACGGAGTTCCAGAACGCCTCCACGGTCTGCCCGGACAGCGTGCGGCCGGCGCGGTCAGTCACGGTGAAACTAATCATGAGCGGCGGCAGCTCTCGCTCCTCTCGCAGCTCCTCAATGGCGTAGATACACGCCTTCGCGTTAAGCGTGTCGAAAATCGTCTCCAGCATCAGCACATCCACCCCGCCGTCGGCAAGCGCCTCCACCTGAGCGCGGTAGGCACGGCGCAGCTGGTCAAAGTTCACCGCGCGGAAACCGGGGTCATTCACCTCCGGAGAAAGGGATGCTGTCACGGCCATCGGCCCGATGGAACCGCCCACCAGACAGGGACGACCCTGCTGCTGCTCCGCAGCCTCCGCCGCCTCACGCGCCACGCGGCAGGCCGCCAGATTCATCTCCCGCACCAGAGCCGCCAGCGGAGCGTCCTGCAACACGCGTTCATAATAGTCCTGATCATGGCGGCAAGGGGGCTCATGGTGAAAGAACTCATGCTGCCCCAGAGCGGTGGAGGAGAAAGTGCAGGTGCTCACCATGTCTGACCCGGCGGCAAAGTACGCATCATAAATCCCGCGCAGTATCTCCGGGCGCGTGAGGGACAGCACGTCGTTATTATTCAGCAAATCCTGCGGGTACTGCTCGGTGTCCGCAAAGCGTGAGCCGCGATAATCAGCCTCGGCAAGCCTGTGTTTTTGAATCATGGTGCCCATACCGCCGTCCAGGATAAAAATACGTTCTGCGAGGATGCGGTTCAGGGCGTTGCGGCGTTCAGCTGCTGTGGTCTTCATAACGGGATGGGGGATGAGAGAGAAAGAAAACAGCGCACAGGGTAGTGCGCTGTCGTTTGAAAATCTATGAAAAAAGTTCCATGGGCACAGCATCAACCGCGGCTACGAGGGGCGGGGTTGCGATGCCACACCACGGCACCCTTACCTACGGCATAGAGATAGGCAATCATCAGCACCGCGATAAACACCGTCATGGCACCGAAAGCCGCGCCGTTGTTCATCACAAAATCCTTGAAGCCCAGCGCCCAGGGGTACAGGAACACCACCTCCAGGTCAAACACCAGGAAAAGGATGGCCACCAGATAGAACTTCACGGAGAAGAACGCAGGAGCACCATCGCCCTCCGGCACGTTACCGCACTCATACGGCACATCGGCACCCTTGCCCATCTTGGCACGGCGACCGAAAATCACACTCAGAACGATGATGAGACCGGCAAAACCGAAACCGGCGATTAACTGAATGAGAGCTGAAAAATATTCCTGAAGCATGGCTGTTGCGGACTATATAGCAGAAATATCAGGCAAAGTCAATCCTATTCCACACCGACATACTTTTTTCCCGAAATCCTATTTCAGAATACGTCTGAGCATCTCATCCAGCTTCGGGCGAAGCAGCCCTGCCTCGGCCAGACGTTTCTGCTCTGCCTGAATGATACGACGGATGGCGTGGCAGCGCTCCACGGCAGGCTTCAGCTGCTCACTGATTTCCCGCGACTGGCGATTATCCTGCAGCTGCTGCGCCTCCACTCGTTTCCGACTGCTTTCCACCGACTCTGTCAGCCGGGGTAATTGATCGGCTATACCTGCCAAATCCGTTTCATTCTTAATCCGGCCAAGGTAATACGCCACATCTTCAAGAGCATCACCCCACTCCAGATACAAGGCTACATCAACCGCATCTTCCTCAGAGTAAACAGCATGAAGGGACGTTGGCATACGGTAGAGGTGAAACACCTGAACCAGCTTTTCCGAGCCGTAGGAGTTCACTTCCTGCAGTCGATGAATCACCGGCAGGCCGCTCTGGATGATATGGGTCAGGCTGCGCATCGATGTAGTCAGTTCCCGCACATCATCAATGGGGTATACCTCCAACTGATGACAGAGCTCCTTCATCTTCTTCAGTCGTACGTGCAGGGCGTCTGCTGCCTTATCAGCACTTTCCCGATCACTCACCGAGCGCAGGATGAGGTTGACCTGCTGCGCTTCCTCCAACAGAGCGTGACAGATATCGCAAGGGCTCTCCACTCCGTGGGCAGGCGCAGCAGGCACCGTCTCCACCGCTACTACAGGCAGTGAACTGAGCATCAGCAGGCATATCTTCAGCAAGAGACCTCTCATGGGGCGGGCATTCTACAGAGGGGAACCCCGTTTGTCAAGTCGTATCTGCGCGACACAATATTGCCTCGGCAATTTTTAATGGGCTGTTCAAGCTAAGCACCAAATGACTTTGTCGGGCTGAAAGCCCGAGGAATTTTGAGCCCGGAGGGCGGTATAATCGTAGCGAGTGGCGGAGCTGCGACAGCAGCGGAGTCACTCGTAACGAACCAAAAGGATATGGGAGCCCCGATGTAGGTCGGGGCGGCATAA